>CALUUX010000061.1 GCA_944324085.1 uncultured Mailhella sp.
TGGCCCAGTTGGGCGGCGTGATGGTGGGCATGGGGCAAAGGCTGTTCAGGCTCTTCGTGCCGGCTTCAAACACCTTCTTGAAGTTGGGGCAGATGCCTTCGGCGATATGCTGTTCAACCAGTTTGCGAACCGCGCCGTCAATGCCGACGACAAGAGCGCGTTTGGCACGTTTCATAAAGACGCTCCTTGTTTTTCTCTGAGGTTATCTTCTCAAAAGCAAGAACCGTGCCAAAAACAATTAATAAATAAAATCAATGTATTAAAATTTTTTCCTTGACTATAAATGGCATATAACGTTATATATCGTCTCTATATTTCACGTTACGCAATATATAGAAGCGAATTATGAAAACATTTCTCTCCCGTCCGACGGATCACGGCCGAGCTCTTCCCGAACAGCTGTCCCTGCGCATCCGCAAAGCCGCCCGAGACTGCCAGGACGACGCCGAACTCATCCGCACCCTGCACGCGATCTTTCAAAAGGTTCTTCGATTCGATCATATTATCTTCATCGCTCCGGAAAACAAACATTCCCGTCTTTATTACATATGGCCTCCCTGCCACGGCAATGAGATACTGCTCTGGCCCAAAAGCCAGGAAAACGATGAAATCATGCTCAACGCCTATCACAATACGATGTTGCGCATCTGCGAGCATGGCGACTATGCCACCACAACAATTTCCGTGCTCCAGAAATACATGAAAGAAGCGTATACCGAAAACTTCTCTCTGATGTTCCTGCGACGGGTGATCCAAGAACGTTTTTTCGGTCTTATCGGCTTTGTGTCCTTTCGGAAGAACGCCTATGACGAAGATGACGCCGCCGTCATGTTCGATCTTCTGGAACCGCTCGTCTATCTCTGGGAAACCCGCTATCCTCATTCCAGAAATCTGGAACTGCCCCGGCACGATTCCGAATATTTCAGCCTGATCAATCTGCCCGGCATGCAGAAATCGCTGAGCCTCATTCATAAAGTAAGCCGAGAAGACATTCCCGCTCTCATTCTCGGCGAGACCGGCACCGGTAAAGAAGGCGTGGCCAATCTCATCTATCGCGGTTCCGGACGCTACATGCGCCCCTTCATAAAAATAAACTGCGGCGGCATCCCGCCGACGCTGCTCGAATCCAAACTCTTCGGCTATCAGAAGGGAGCCTTCACCGGCGCGTTCCACGACACGCCAGGATGCTTTGAAATGGCCGACACCGGCGTGCTGCTTCTCGACGAACTGGGCGAACTTCCCCTGTCCGCGCAAACCCATCTTCTGCGCGTGCTTCAGGAAAAGGTCATCGAACGCGTGGGCAGCAGCGTGGAGACCCCCGTCAACGTTCGCATCATCGCCGCCACCAACCGCAATCTTTCCCTCATGGTCAAGGACGGTTCGTTCCGACGCGACCTGCTCTACCGTCTGAGCATTTTTCCCATCTACATCCCGGCTCTGCGCGAACGACCGGAAGACATTCCCGTGCTGCTCAACTTTTTTATGCTTCAACAGAGCCGCCGCATGGGTTTCCCGGAACCGCCAGAGCTTGCGCCTTCCGAACTCGCCAGACTCATCGCCTATCCCTGGCCTGGAAACATCCGGGAAATGCAAAACGCCGTCACCCGGGCCATGATGCTCTGGAACGGGAAAAAAAATTCCGCATTCGTCATTGACGCGGGGGAAGACCTTTTCAGGAACATGTTCCCTCCCCTGGACCTGACTCCGCCCCGCGCTCCGGATCCCCCCTTCTCGTCGTCCATGCGTCTTGAAGACGTGGAGAGAGAACATATTACGCGCGTTCTCGCCATGACGAAGGGTCGCGTCGCGGGCAAAGGCGGAGCCGCCGAAATTCTGGACGTCAATCCCAGCACGCTCCGCGCCCGCATGCAGAAACTGAACATCGGAAAACGCCACTGAAGCATATTCCGCGCGCCACGGCGCGTGTTCGACGTCAGAAAAATTTCGAAAAAAACGCCTCGGACAGGCCAGCGACGCGAAACGGCCGGAGAAATCATCTCCGGCCGTTTCATGTCAACGTATGCCGCGCCTCTTCGGACGACGCCGAAGCGCGGGAGGAAAAGACGCCCAAAAACGGAACCTCGCCCTTTCCTCCCGCCGAGGCAGGGAAACGATATTTACAGACCCCAGCGTTCGCGCCAGTTCGTCCGCACCTGACCGTCTTCCTGCCAGACCTGAAGGAACTTGTTGGCCAGAAGAGGGTTGGTGAACGTGTAGTCGGAACGAATGTGCATGCCTCTGGTTTCTCTGCGTTCCAAAGCCGCGTGCATGATGATTTCGCCGTTGTCCATCAGATCCAGAGCTTCCACGGCGCGCATCAGACCGTGCGCGTTGTCCACGGACATGGAGGACACGGCTTCCTTGCGCAGATCGCCAAGGTACTTAAGACCCGCGTTGAGCAGCGTTTCCGAACGGACGTTGTACGGGCCCGCCGCGGCGTAGGAGGCCATGATCTGCTGAAGGCCGAGGTTGGCTTCCTTCCACGTGCCGCCGTTCTTGCGCTCCACAAAACTGTCGTACAGTTCGGTTCTTTCCTTCACCCAGTCGGATCCTTCCACGTCCTTGAGCGCGCAGGTCTTGGCGGTCTGAGCGGCGTGATTGCCGGCAATCCAGCCGTACACGGCGGCTCCGGAAATATCCGCGCGGAAGTTGCCCACCATGTCGCCCGTGCCGTACAGGCCGGGAATGGAACTTTCGCCGTTGATGTCCACTTCCAGACCGCGTCCGATAAGGTGGGGTTCATACTGCATGAATTCAAAGGCGTGTTTCGTCACGTCGAGCCCGGTCCGATTCATGTAATCGACCACGGCGGTGAGGCCTTCGCTGACCATGCCCGCCTTCATGAAGTCCAGGTCGTCCTTGTTGATTTCGGAACAGTCAATGTACGCGGGGCCGGTGCCGTTATGAGCGACGTCCGTATAGGCGGTGTTCCATACGTCGCAGGTGATGTCGCCCACATAGCGCGTGGCCTGCTTCACGAACGGTCCGAGCAGCTTGCCGTCAGGATATCTGTACACGCCTATCCACGTCGACTTGCCGGCGCGCGCGAAGAACTTGGGGCCGGCGTGACGGTTGGGCATTTCCATGTTGACCATTTTTGCGCCGATGCGCCAGGCCTGAGCCTGCGCCGCGCCGGTGCAAGCGGGACAGAACGCCGTGTTGAATGGGCTGCCCGGCGTGCCCGCCGCAGGATACAGTCTGTTCGCCGTGCCGGTGGCCAGAATGATCTTCTTGGCGCGGATCAGACGGAAGGCGGGTTCTTCTCCGCTCACGTCCAGAGCCAGCGCGCCGGCGATTTCTCCGTCCACCTTGATAAGATCCAGCACGGGGCTGTGATTCAGAATTTTCGCGCCGGCCTTCTTGGCCTGCGCCGTCAGAACGTACTTCTGGTTGTGGCCGTCGTATTTCAGCCATATTCTGGGACGACCGGGGAAGGCGTGGCCCATAAATTCATAATCCGGGCCGAAGGGGCGCATATTGATGCCCCATTCCAGCCATCTGTCGGCCATGGCTATGGATTCTTTCAGGAAACGCAGAGTCAGCTTGGGATCGTGGAACCCGCCTATCTGGCTTTGAAAGGTTTCCTGCAAAATAGGCATGATGTCGTCGCCGTGCGCCTTGGGATAGTAGCAGAGAAAATGGTCGTTTCCCGTGGCGCCGGAACCGGAACGCCGCGAATCGGACTTTTCCGCCACCAGCGTGTCCACGCCGTTCTGAGCCGAAGCTATGGCCGCGCAAAGACCGCCGATGCCGCCGCCGACAATGAGCACATCCGTCGTTATGGTATCTTTAAACCGTATCATGGTTTTCTCCTCGGTGATTTTCCCTGAAGGGTCGAATCCGCGCCGCGTTCCCGCGCCGTCGCTTCCGGCTCGGCCCGCAAGGAAGCGGATATTTTAATGCTGACGTTTTCCGCTGAATTAAGAAGACTTCTGGCCGTGGAGAGAATCCACGTCCACATGAAGCATCATGTAGTTGATCGGCAGTCTGAGTTCTATGGCCTTGGAAGGGCAATCCAGAACGCAGGCGTTGCAATGCCAGCATTCCTCAGGGTAAGCCACGACGGGAGTCTGTCCTTTGGCGTGCGTGAATATGTTCATGGGGCATATCGTCGCGCACATGCCGCAATGCGAACATTTTTCGGGATGAATAATAGGGGGCATAACGTTCTCCTGGCGATATTTAATCCGTGACCCTGCCGAAACAGGGAATGTTCAAAAAAGAGCAAGAATCGTGCCAATAAAATATTTATTTATGATTTCCAATGATTATGGAAAATATCCTTTTGACTAATCGCAGGACGTCGACTATATTTTCATAAAACAACATTAATTTTTAATAGCAAAAAATGAGAATTTTTCATGGATAAAAAAACCTTATTCGAATCGACCGTCGCCGCGGAATCCTGCGTCGCCATGTACAAAACCAGCGGCCTGCGGAATCTGCTGCTCTTTCTTCTGGACATGCTCCGTCAGGTTCTGCCCCTGAGCCGCATCAACGCTCTGTACTGCACGGCCGACGCCGACGTCATCGTGACCATGTCGGACACCAACAAAATAAACGTTTCCAATAAATTCGCCGTAGGGAGACATCTCCCTCCCATTCTTCTGCGCGAAAGAATCGGGGAAGACGTCATCGTCGACGACATTCGCTCCGTCATCGCGGAAACGAAAAAAACGGACGCGGCCTTCGAACGCGACATGCCGTACCTCTTCCATAATTCCATGCTTCGCCTGCCGCTGTTTCATTCCCCCACGGCCCTTTTTCTCATGTGTTTCTGGTCGAAGACTCCCCACGCCTTTGACCGGGAAGATCTGGAAGGCATTCGACGCCTGCTCACCCCTCTGGCGGAAGAATTGCGATACAACCTTTCCGGCATTGAGCTCGACGATCGAAAAATCCTGCGGGCCGCCGAAGAAAGCGGCAAAGAAAAAATAAGTCAATGCCCCGGCCTTCAGGAGGTCAAGGCGCAGATAGAAGCCGTGGCCGACGTGGACACCACGGTTCTGATTCTCGGCGAAACCGGCGCGGGCAAGGAATCGGTGGCCGATATGATACACGAACTCTCTCCGCGCAGGAGCGGCCCGTTCGTCAAAGTCAACTGCGGCGCCATTTCCCCAAGCCTCGTGGACAGCGAACTCTTCGGTCATGAAAAAGGAGCGTTCACAGGCGCGCTTTCCACCCGTCAGGGATACTTCGAAATGGCGGACGGCGGCACTCTGTTTCTTGACGAAATTGGAGAAATGCCGAATTCCGCGCAGGTGCGACTGCTGCGCGTGCTGACCGACGACACGGTTCGTCGCGTGGGCGGAACAAAACCCATTCCCGTCAACGTGCGCGTCATCGCCGCCACGCAGGAAAACCTCATGGCCAAACTGGAATCAGGACGCTTCCGCCAGGATTTATGGTTCCGATTGTCCGCCTATCCCATTCATGTGCCGCCGCTGCGGCGCAGACTCAGCGACATTCCCATCCTTCTTAACTATATCATCCGGAAAAAATGCGAATCGCTGCGTCTTCCCTTCGTTCCTCAGGCGGACAAAGGCGAATTGAACGCTCTGTGCCGCTACCCATGGCCCGGCAACGTCAGAGAACTGGAAAACGTGGTCGAGAGAGCGTTGCTCACCAGCAAGGCCCTGAACAGAAAAACCCTTCATTTCGACACCCTTATCCAGCCTGCTCCCAAACGCGCGGAAGAAACGGAACGACCGATCCATTCAGAGCCGCTCGCCTCCCCTGAGGAACAACGCGTCTGGCTCTCTCTGCGCGAACACGAAGACGAATACATTGCGGAAGTGATACGGCACTGCGGCGGAAAGCTGTCGGGAGCCGGAGGAGCTACGGACATACTGAAGATTCAGTACAACACCCTCAAGGCGCGCATGAAAAAAATGGGACTCTCCACGCGCGGAACAGGGGAAGGACGCGCCTGCTGAAGAGCGTTCGAGACGGACGTTTTCTCCTCTGAATGCCGACGAAAACTCGACGAAGCGACGATCCCATTTTTTCTTTTTTGTGAACGCGCGGCGAAAACAAGGAGAAAACTCGTCGCTCTGCGCAAAAAATACAATAAAATTCGTATCATTAAGTCATGCCGCAAGAATGACGACGTTCGAGTTTTTCGTCATGGAAGGTTACTCTCACAAAAACGAACAACTCTCAAGCACTGTAAAGTACTACATAACTACGCATAAAAATTATATTATTTTACATAACCTCCCGATTGCGTCAAAAGCCCCTCCGCTCCGCCATAGACAAGATTGACAAAAATTTTTACCCTGCTAGCTTTTACATTATTGTTAATCAATGTTGTTCTAACCCTCAAAAATTTCAAAGAAATACGGCGCGGTAGCGACGCTTCGTCCGTCGCGCGGGAGAAAAACGTGATCAGGCTGTCCAACGTTCATAAATTTTTCGGTTCCCATGAAGTGCTCAAAGGCATCAATCTGGATGTGAATGAAGGGGAAAAACTCGTCATCATCGGCCCTTCCGGTTCCGGAAAATCCACCACCGTCCGCTGCATGAACGGTCTTGAAACGCCCACTTCGGGCCATGTGTTCATAGGCGACACGGAACTGACCAAAAAGAACCGCATAGAACTCGTGAGAAGCACTTCCTCCATGGTGTTTCAGCAGTTCAATCTATACCCCCATCTGACCGTTATGGGCAACCTGACTCTGGCTCCCATCAAGCTCTTCGGAAAAACCAGACGCGAAGCGCAGGAACTCGCCCGCCACTATCTGGCTGTGGTCGGTCTGGAAGAAAAAGCCAACGCCTATCCCGCCACGCTCTCCGGCGGCCAGCAGCAGCGCGTGGCCATCGCCCGCGCGCTGTGCAGTCAGACCAAAATCATTCTCTTCGACGAGCCCACCTCCGCGCTCGACCCTGAAACCGTGCAGGAAGTGCTCAACGTCATGGTCAAGCTGGCCGGAGAGAAAAACATCACCATGGTCATCGTCACCCATGAAATGGGTTTCGCGCGCGAAGTGGCCGATCGGGTCATCTTCATGGACGACGGCACCATTCTGGAAGAAGGAACGCCCGAGCACTTCTTTGAGAATCCCACGCACGAACGCACCAAGCAGTTCCTCGGTAAGATACTGCACTAGCCGATCATTTCCGTTTCTTTTGGAATCCGCGGGGCACGCCCCGCCGGTCTTCCTCTCGTCCCTCGAAGGAGACGGATAATCCCAGCACACGCAACGCCCCAAGCCTTCCCGCGCGGGACAAAACAACGCCAACCGGCGCAACTAAGGAGACACGCATGATGAAAAAACTTCACGGCATGGGAGCCCTTCTTCTTTCCGCCCTCGCCATTCTGACCTTCACCGCCGTCAGCTCGGCCGCCACGCTGCCGGACGACGTGCAGGCCATCGTCAAGCGCGGCGAGCTGCGCGTGGGCGTCAAGTCCGACGTGCCGGGCTTCAGCATGCAGGATCTTTCCGGAAACTACGCCGGCATGGAAGTGGATCTCGCCAAGAAACTCGCCGAAGCCATGGGCCTCAAGGCCGACGACGTCACCTTCACGGCCGTGACCGCCAAGACCCGCGGCCAGCTGCTGGACACCGGCGACATCGATATGGTTCTCGCCACCTTCACCATCACCGAAGAACGCAAGAACATCTGGAACTTCTCCTCCCCCTATTACACCGACGCCGTCTCCCTGCTGGTGAAAAAGAATTCCGGCATTTCGGGCTACGCCGATCTCGTGAGCAAGCGCATCGGCGTGGCGGAAGGCTCCACTTCCAAGGACGCGCTCATCAAGGCCGCCAAGGAAAACGGCGTGACCCTCACCGACACCAACAACATCCAGACCTTCCCCGACTATCCCTCCATCAAGGCTGCGCTTGACGCCGGTCAGGTGCAGGCGTTCTGCGTTGACGGCTCCATTCTTTCCGGCTATCTGGACCCGAGCACCGAAATTCTCACCTCCGTGCGCTTCGCGCCGCAGGAATACGGCGTAGCCACCAAGCTCTCCAACAAGGGCCTGGCCGGATTCGTGGAAGAACAGATCAAGGGATGGCTTTCTGACGGCAGCATCGACAAGATCATCGCCAAGAACGGCGTCACCCCCTCCTTCAAGAAATAAAACGTCAGCATGGCGCGGCTTCGGCCGCGCCACATCCCGCAGGTTTTCAACGTGATTGAACAGATACTCTCTCCCGAGTGCTGGATGGTGTTTCTGGCCGACTGGACGCTGTTTCTTCAGGCCTTCGGCGTCACCGTCATGGTTTCCATCGCCGCCCTCGCGCTCGCGCTTACCCTCGGCGTGGTGTTCGGCGTCATGTCCACATCCCATTTTGCGCTGCCGCGAAGCGTCGCCCGCGCCTATGTGGAAGCCATACAGAACACGCCCCTGGTTCTTCAGGCCTATGTGTTCTATCTTGCCCTCCCCTATGTGGGCGTGATGATGGGGCAGGTAAGCGTGGGTATTTTCGCCGTAGGCATTTATCACGGAGCCTACATCGCCGAAGTGGTGCGCGCGGGCATACAGTCCATCCCTCGCGGACAGGGAGAGGCCGCCGCTTCTCAGGGCTTCACCTATGTGCAGACCATGCGCTGGGTCATCCTGCCCCAGACGGTAAAAATCATTCTTCCGCCGCTGGTCAACCAGATGGTCAATCTCATCAAAAACACGTCCGTCATCGCGCTCATCGGCGGCACGGATCTCATGAACCGCACCAATGACTGGGCTACCAGCGGCGCCAGCATCTACGGCCCGCCCTTTCTGGTGTGCGGCGTTCTCTACTTTTTGCTGTGCTTCCCTCTTTCCACCTGGGGACGCCGCTATGAGGAACGCCTGAAACGCAAGGACAGCAGAGCCGGACAGGAACTGAAAACACTAGAGGAAGAACTGTCGTGATAGAGGTCATTACCCGTACCTTTACGCCCGAGATACTCACCTATCTGCTGGGCGGCGCGCTGCTCGTCATTGAACTTTCCGTCGTCATCGTGGCGTGCAGCATCGTTTTCGGGCTTGTTCTGGCCCTTCTGCGCAGCTACGACAAGTTCATTCTCGGCCGGCTCGCGGGCGTTTACATCGAAATTTTCCGCAACACCCCCAACCTCATGTGGGTGCTCATCTGCTATGTGTACGCGCCGCTGCCCACGGCCTTTCTGCGCTGCTCCTTCGCGTTCGTGCTGTTCACTTCCGCCACCATCGCGGAAATCATCCGCGGCGGTCTGAACTCCATTCCCCGCGGACAGTTCGAAGCCGCGGCCTCGCAGGGCTTCAACTTCGTGCAGACGCTGCTGTACATCATTCTTCCCCAGTGCTTCCAGAACATCGTTCCCACGCTGCTCAGTCAGGTCATCACCGTGGTCAAGGACACCTCGTTCCTCTCCATGGTGGCCGTGGCCGAACTCATGTTCCGTTCCAGAAACGCCCTCGCCCTGCTGCCGAGATACACGGGACAAACCGTGGGCATCCAGCAGGTGGCCGTCATTTTTGGCTTTGCCGCCCTCATTTACTTCGCCATCAACTTCACTCTCTCCTGCGTCGTCCGCCACATGAACAGACGCAAGCGCGCCAAACCCGCGCAAAAAGCGGAACAGGCCGCGTAACGCGACGCGCCTTCCTCCTTTAGAAAGGGTCCGACAGGTCAACGCCGTCGGACCCTTTCCGCATTTTCGAGCCTTCCTTTCCGACGTTCTCCGTCGCCCTCGACAGCGATCCCCCACAAAACAATCGAAACCGCGTTCGCCTCCACAGAAGCTCACGCCTCTTCACGGCGCAAAAACGCGCCCCTCCTCCGTTCTCTCCCGGAAACGCGTTCCAATCCCCACAAAGCAAACAATCCCAAGACGTTTTCCTCCACGCTGGACATGGCCGTGGAAAGTGATAGGTTTCACCATAGTTCCTCGCTGACTTTCAGGCGAATAACTATTGAACGTACTTTTTTGTGCCATGAAGGAGAAAACGATGGGACATTCCCAGCACGTCGACATGCTGCACGGACCGCTGATGGTCAAGCTTATTCTGTTCGCTCTGCCCATCGCCCTGAGCAGCATCATGCAGCAGCTGTTCATTTCCGCGAACGTCGCGGTGGTCGGGCATTTCGTCGGAGCGCAGGCCGTGGCCGCCGTCGGCGGAAACGGACCTATCATCAACCTCATCATCAACCTTTTTCTCGGTCTCTCCGTTGGCGCGAACGTGGTCATCGCCCGCTATGTCGGCAGGGAAGACAAGGAAGCATGCCAGTCCGCCGTGCACACGGTCATGGCCGTGTCCGTGCTGAGCGGCGTCTTTCTGCTCGTCGTCGGACAGTTCGTCGCGCCGTTCATGCTCACGCTGGTCGACGTGCCCGAAGACGTCATGGATCTCGCCGTGCTGTACCTGCGCATATATTTTCTCGGCATGCCGTGCATCATGATATACAACTTCGGCGCGGCCGTTCTGCGCAGCGTGGGCGACACCAAACGCCCCATGTACAGCCTGGTGGCCGCGGGCGTCGTCAACGTCACGCTGAGCCTGGTTTTCGTGCTCTTTCTCGACATGGGCGTCGCGGGCGTCGGTCTCGCCACGCTGACGGGCAACGTCATCAGCGCGGCTCTGGTCGTTTCCTTTCTTCTGACCGAAGACGACATGATCCGTCTGTCTCTCCGCAAGCTGTCCATCGCCAAAGTGCATCTCATTCGCGTCATCAAGATAGGCGCGCCGGCCGGCCTTCAGGGCATGATCTTTTCCTTTTCCAACGTCTGCATTCTGTCCGGCATCAACAGCTTCGGCTCCAGCACCGCGGCGGGCTCGGCCACGGCCATCAACTTTGAGTTCATCTCCTACTTCTTCATCAACGCCTTCTGCCAGGCCACTGTCACCTTCACCAGCCAGAACTACGCCATGTGCCAGCTCGACCGCTGCAAGAAAATCTTCCGGGAAAGCATGGCCTGCGGCATCGCTCTCTCCGGTCTGACATGCCTTATCTTTACCTTCGGAGCGTCCTTCTTCACGGGACTGTACACCGGCGATCCCGACGTCATCAGGCAGGCGGTGACGAGAGTGTCCATCGTGGAAAGCATGCAATGGCTTTCCGCCACCTACGAAATCAGCGGCGCCGCGTTGCGCGGCATGGGCATATCCATGCTGCCCGCCATGGTCACGCTTGTGGGGTCATGTCTTTTGCGCATCGTGTGGGTGTACACCATCTTCCGCATGCATCCCACTTATGAAACGCTGCTGAGCGTGTATCCCGTTTCCTGGGTCATCACGGGCGTGATCATGCTCATCGCGTATTTTCTCATTCGGAGAAAGCTGTTCTGTGAACGTTCGCGCGGAGGATGCTGCCGTCCTCTGGAATTCTGAACGACGACGCTAGTCGCGGCAAAGAAAACGTCAGGACGAAAAACGCGCCGGAGTTTCGCTCCGACGCGTTTTCGTCAATCAAACAACGGTATAGTTCCGCCAGTAAAAATTACCCTTTTCTCAACTTGCGCACAGGCGTGCCGTCCAGCCGCCAGATGCCGAAACCGGTAAGCGCGCACAAAATGGAAAACACAGGCACGAACCAGTTGAGGAAGGCGTAAGGCACAAAATCGTACGCGCTTACGCCGAGCACGCCGGCGATGTAAAACGCGTGCACGCTCCACGGCACCAGCGGACAACCGATAGTGCCGGCGTCCTCGCAGGTACGGGAGAGCACCAGCGGACTGATGTCGGCCTTTTTGAACGAATCAAGAAACGCGCGGCCGGGCACGATGACGGCCAGCATCTGACTGCCGGTGCCGAAATTGATGAGATACGCCGCCGCCAGCGCGGAAGCCACCAGACGCACGGCGGACTTGGCGCCCTTGAGAATGGCCTCAAGCAGGACTTCCAGCACGCGGGAGCGTTCCAGAATGCCGCCGAACGCCATGCCGGAGCACAGGAGCAGCACCGTGGGCATGATGCTCATAAGCCCGCCGCGGGAAAGCAGAGGATCAAGCTGCGTGATGCCCGTCTTGGACACATAGCCTGACGTCAGCATGGTGGCCAGCTTATTGAAAGGCACACCTTCCATCACCGCGATGACCATGGCGCTGAGCAGACAAATAAGCATGACGGGAAGCACGGGATAACGTCTGTAGGCCAGCACGATCATGAGCACGGGCGGCAGGAATGCCACGGGGCCGAGGCTGAAGTTGGCTTCCAGGCCGGAAAGAATGGCGTTCAGGCTGTCGAGCGACGCTCCCTGCTGCTCCGTCACGGAACCACCCAGCACGGTATAGACCACGCCGGCCACGATGAACGCTGGCACCGTGGTCCAGAGCATGGACATGACATGCGAAAACAGCGGCACTTCACAGACCGACGCGGTAATATTGGTGGAATCGGACACAGGAGACATCTTGTCGCCGAGGTACGCTCCGGAAACAATGGCGCCAACCGTCATGTAGGCGGGATAGCCGAGAGCCTGTCCCACGCCGAGAAGCGCGACGCCAATGGTGCCCATGGTCCCGAACGACGTGCCCGTAGCCACGGACGCCACGGAACAGAGCACCATGGCCGAAAGCAGAAAATGCTCCGGCGCGATGAGCTTGAGTCCCCAGTAAATGATAGCGGGAATGGTGCCCGAAGCCAGCCACGCGGCGATGATCATGCCCACCATGGCCAGAATGGCTATGGCTATCTGAATGCGCCCCAAGGCCTCGAACATGCCGTCCTGAAGATCGTCCCAACGATAACCGGTCTTCAGCGCCATGACGGAAGCCAGTGCCACGGCTCCCAGCAGCGGCAGCACCGGCGGCCTCACGCCCACCACCAGCGTGCCGTAGAGAATCATGGCCACGGGCAGCACGAGCGACAGCGTCGCCCACAGAAGCGACGGTTTCTTTCCTTGCGTCTCCATAATGCATCCTTGTTGTCGGTGATCGTTTCCAGCCCGAAGAAACAGGCTTATTCCTTGCCGTGACGGAGTCTCCGGATTCCGTCGGACTCCGCGGCGTATTCTCCGTTTAAAGTTCCAACCGCGTCTTCCTGCCTTCCTTCATGTCCAGCAGACTCTGAATGCCGCAGTCCACCATGCTGATGATGGATTCTTCCGTATAGAAAGCCATGTGCTGCGTCAGCACTACGTTGGGGAATTGCCGCAAGTAGACCATATCCTTGTTTTTGAGGATGTCCGTCTTTCGGTCGGCGTGATAGATGCCCTGCTCGTGTTCAAAGACGTCCATGGCGAGAGAGCCTATCTTTTCCGTTTCGATGCCCTCGGTAATGGCGTCGATATCCATAAGTTCGCCGCGCGCCGTATTCACCAGAACCACGCCGTCCTTCATGCGGGCAAGACTTTCGCGGTTCACCATGCGACGGGTTTCCGGCGTGCAGGGAACATGGAACGTGATGATGTCGCTCTCACGGTAAAGGGTATCCAGATCGACAAAGGAGGCATAAGGGCGCAGCTCCTCACATTCCGTGAGGTTATAGGCCAGAATGCGGCAACCGAAACCGGAAAGTTCGCGTATGACGGTCGCGCCTATGCTGCCGGTTCCCACGACGCCCACGGTCTGTTTGCGCAGACTGCGCCCCATAAGACCGTTGAGGGAATAGTCGTTCACGTTCTGTCGCCACATGGCCGGCTTGTAGCGACGCAGCACAAGAAGCATGAGCATGACGGTGAAATCCGCCACGGCGTCGGGCGGATAGGCGGCGTGGCTCACGCGCAGTCCGCATTCGCGGGCCGCGTCGAGATCAATATGATCCACGCCTATGGTACGGGTGGAAACGTAACGGACGCCTTTGTCCCTGAGTCCTTGAAGCAGCGACCGGTCAAGCTTGCTGCGGCCGAGAATGGAAACGCCTTCCGCGCCTTCGGCCAGGGAAAGGGTTTCCGCCGAAAGATTCTTATCCACGAGGCGCATAGCGACGGGCAATTCTCGGGAGAGCCGTTCCAGCTCCTCCCGCTCGTCGTGACTGACCTCAAACACGGCAATATTCATGAATATCTCTCCGGAAAAACGTGCGAAGAAAAAGCGGTCTACAGGAACGTCGCCGCCAGGCCGTAAAGAATCACGCTGACAAACAGCGAAGGAAGCATGTTCAACGTCTTGCAGTCCTTGATGCGCAGCATGGAAACGCCGGACACAAGGATGAGGATCCCCCCGACCACGGACACTTCCGTCAGCAGATCGCGAGGAACGAAGGAGCCAAGCCAGAGTCCGAGCAGGTAAAGCGCGCCCTGCCAGCAGAACAGAACGGGCGCGGCGAACGCTATGCCGATACCATAAGTGGACGCAAGTACCATGGAGGTCACAAAGTCCAGCGTGGCGTTGGTGAAAAGAAAGGTATGGTTGCCGTGCACCGCGCTTTCTATGGGGCCGAGAATGGAAAGAGTGCCGATGCAGAAAAGAAGAATGGCGGTGGCGAGGCCACGGCCGAGATCGGAACTTCCCATGCGGCGGGCAAAATTCTGGAACTTTCCGTCCCAGTCCCACATCGCGCCGAGAAAACTGCCCAGCGCCATGCTCAAGATGAACAGCACCGGATAGCGACTGTTCGGCATGTTGGAGACCACGGCGTTTACTCCTATGGCCACGGCGGAAAAGCCCATGGCGTCAAACAGTGCATGTTGATACTGTTCCTTGATGCCCTTGCGGAGCACGCTGCCGAGCACGCTGCCGCAAAGTATGGCCGCGGTATTGACTATGGTTCCTAGCATATCACCTCCAACGTCCGTTCTGCATAGCATAAATCATGCCGGGGCGTAAGCCCTCCCCTGCCGCGCCGAAATCGCGGCGTTGCCAACTCCCGTCACTTCCTATACAAGAACAGTCGACGCCCATTTCCGACGCGTCATGGAGATTCAACATGCGCAAACTTCTATTGTCCTGCCTGTTGCTCGCGGCCGCGCTCGCGTTCGGCCCGGCAAGCCAGGCTCAAGCCGGAGGAAAACCCATGGTCACGCTTCAGACCAGCAAAGGCGACATCGTCCTTGAACTCGACGCCGAAAAGGCCCCCAACACCACCAAAAACTTTCTTGAATATGTGAAGTCCGGCTTCTATGACGGCACCATCTTCCATCGCGTCATTCCCGGATTCATGATTCAGGGCGGCGGCTTCGACAAAGACATGGTGCAGAAGCCTACCCGCGAACCCATTGAAAACGAAGCCAACAACGGCCTGAAGAACGACACCTACACCATCGCCATGGCGCGCACGCAGGCTCCTCATTCCGCCACCGCGCAGTTCTTCATCAACGTGGCCGAAAACAAGTTCCTCAATTTCACGGCTCCCACCCTTCAGGGATGGGGCTATGCCGTGTTCGGCAAGGTCGTCAAGGGCCAGGACGTCGTGGACGCCATAGCCGGCGTGCCCACCACCTCCCACTACCCCCATCAGGACGTGCCGGTGGAACCCGTCATCATCAAGAAGGCCGTCATCGACTAAGCCGCGACGTCGCGCGCGTTTAAAAAAGCCCTTCCGCATCCATCGGAAGGGCTTTTTTTCATGCCTCCATGCAAAGAAACCGGGACTGTCCGGCCACGCTCAGCTGTCGACGTTCTCCGACTCGGACTCCGTTGTATTCGAAACCTTGGGCTCAGGCTCCGTCCGCCCCGCGCTCAGAGAGGCGACCAGCGCGTCCACGAACGCTCCTGCGGCCTCGCCGCAGCGCGCGGCGTACCACGCCGGAGGATGGGGAAGCAGCAGCGCGGCCGAAAGCAGCGCCAGAACCAGCACGGCCAGAGCCTGCGCGAGCACGGCAAACGCCATGACGACCAGCGCCAGCGTCAGCGCGACGCAAAGTCCCGTCCCCAGACAGCGCGCCGCGCGACAAACGACGCTCCGACATGCGCTCGCGTTCATCGCCATAACGCCTTGCGATGCGCGACAGCATGCTGAAGGCCGGCCACGGCGAACGCCGCGCCGGCGACGCGATGCAACGCCCCCATGCCGGTCGCCGCTCCCGCAAGGCAGCAAAGCAACGACACAAGAAGCGCGCGATCCACCAGGCGCGTCACCTTCGGACTCAACGCCGCCCGCAAACAGGAGGGAAGACAGCGTTCGGAGTTCACCCTGGACGGCATGTCGGGCAGCAGCGCGAGTCCCTGCCGGGCAAGTTCCAGCAATTTGTCGCGGGAAATCGTTTCCGCGTCGTAGCGAACAAGCAACGAACCCGTGACGGGATTGACGCTCGCTTCCGTCACGCCTTCCACGCCGCCCACAACGGCGGAGACGGCGGCGGCCGTTTCAGCATGTTTCAGCGCGGGATGGCGAAAACGCACCCGCCCGTCAATGAAACTCGTGACGCAATCGGAAATGGAAACCATGTCATTCCCCCTTGGGCAAAACCGGACGCATGGCGTTCAGCGACACGCCAAGCGTGGTCATATTATGAAGGACCGCCGAAAGACCGGGTCGGAGCAGACCGGTCAGCCCTCCGAACAAAAAGACGGTATTCAACGCCATGGTCAGCATGAAGTTGTCATGAATACGCGTCATGGCGCCCCGGCCGAGTTCCAGAGCCGTCACAAGTTCCCGGAGCGAACCTCCCATGAGCACCACGTCGGCCACTTCGCGGGCCAGATCCGCGCCGTCGCGCAAGGTCACGCCCACGTCGGCGGACGAAAGCGCGGGCGAATCGTTGATGCCGTCGCCGAGCATGAGCACGGTACGCCCCTCGGCCTTCAGTTCCCGCACCACGCGAGCCTTGTCTTCGGGCAGGACCTGCGCGCGGAATTCCGCGATGCCGAGTCTGCCGGCCACGGCGGAAGCCGTGCGCGCGTCGTCGCCGGTAAGCATGATCACGCGGTTCACCCCCATGCCGCGCAGGCGTTCCACCAGAGACGCGCTTTCCGGCCGCAACGGATCTTCCATGGCGATGATACCGGCCAACGCGCCGTCCACGGCAAGATAAAGCAGAGAATACCCCTTGCGGGAAAGTTCCTCTATCTTGGCTTCCATGAGCAAGACGTCCACGCCTTCATCCTGCGAAATATAGTGACGGCTGCCGAGCAGCACGCGCTTGCCTCTCCACTGCGACGCGATGCCGTGGGCCACCACATATTCCACGTCGGTATGTTCCTCTTCGTGACGCAGATTCCGCTTTTCCGCGCCGTGCACCACCGCGCGAGCCACGGGATGCGGGAAATGTTCCTCAAGACACGCGGAAAGGCGAAGCACCTCGTTCTCGCCATACCCTTTGGCGGGAATGACGAAGGCCACTTCCGGCCTTGACTGCGTAAGCGTGCCCGTTTTGTCGAACACCACGGTGTCCACCGTGGAAAGAGCTTCGAGATATCGGCCGCCCTTGACCATGACCTTGCGCCTCACGCCCTCATCCATGGCCGCGAGTATGGCCAGCGGCGTCGCGAGCCTCAGCGCGCAGGAGTAGTCAACCAGCAGCACGGAAGCCGCCCGCGTGAGGCTGCGCGTGAACAGCCAGACCAGCGCAGCCAGACCGAAGGTAAAAGGCACGGCCTTGTCAGCCAGCTTTTCAAAACGCCCCTGAATGCCCGCCTTCATCTGTTCCGAATTTTCGACGAAGCGCACGATCTGCTGCATGCGGGTATCCTTGCCGACGCTCGTGGGACGAACGCACACTTCGCCCGCCTCCACCACGGTGCCCGCGTACACGGACGCCCCTGGCCCGCGCATGACGCCCAGAGGCTCGCCGGTCATGGACGATTCGTTCACCGAGGCCGTGCCTTCCTCCACCACGCCGTCCACCGGAACGGCGGAACCGGCGCGAACGATGACGAGATCGCTTTCGCGCAGATCGGAAAAAGGAATGAGCGACTCCGCGCCGTCCCGCTTCACCCACACCCGATCCACCCGGAGCGCAAGATGCGAGGCGAGATTTTCCAGCGACTTCTTCTGCGTGTAGCGTTCCAGCGCGTCGCCGAAGCTCAGAAGCAGAGTCAGAAGTCCCACGGTGCCAAAATCGCGGCGCAGAAGGGAAACGGCGATGGCCGCGCCGTCCAGAGCGTCCACGTCCAACCTGCCGTGGCTGAGGGACGAAAGGCAGCGGCGCAGAAAGGGCAACGCCTGAGTACATGCCGTCACCATATTCACGGCCACAGGCAGCAGCGGCCGGATGACGAGATAACGAAAAAACGGAAACAGGCTGGGGCGGGTCTGCTCCCGGCGTTTCTCAACGAGAAGCCGCTTTTCCCTCGAGAAACTCGCCCCGTCAAGAAACGTCACGGCCCGTTCCAACGCGCTCTCCTCCGCGTAAAGCAGCAGAACGCTCCCCGTCCGCGGATTGACGCGCACGCCCTCCACGCCGTCCAGAGCGTCCAGACCGTCGGCCAGGACCTCCGCGGCGCGCGCGTCGAAACCCGTTCCGCAGCGCAGACGCGCCCGGCCGGGAATACGATGAACCAAAATAAATTTCATGAGCATCTCCCGGAGAGGCCGACGCATGGCGCCGGTCGAACAAGGCAGACCCGGCCCGCGGGAAAACTAACGGCAGGCCGGGTCACAAAAACATACCGGACCGCTGCCACTACGCTTCTTCGCTCTGCGTCTTGCGCCGTTCGGAAACGGCCTGGGCCTCCGCCACCATGTCCTCCACATTCTCGCGCACGGTTTCGGCCTTGGCGAGAAGCGCGTCTTTGGCGTCCAGACCGCGGCTCATCAATTCCGTCGCGAAAGGTTTAAGATCGAGTTTGCCGCGACTCACCGCCACAGCGCCGATGGCGCCGAGCGCGACGCCGCCAAGGAAAAACAAACCGTACTTCATGTTGTCGTTCATCTCTTATCCTCCTTATCCGCAGGACACCCCTGCGCGTTTTCTTTCCATCAGCCCGCGCTCAAAAGGTCGTCCGGGCGCGCGTCAACTTCAGGACGATGCGTGAACTATATTGAAATGGAATTTCACTGTCAACCATATAGAAATAGAATTTCACTGTCAACCATATAGAAATAGAATTTCATTATCATTTACTGGGGAATTGTTTCCCTTATTTCTCGTTCACAACGCTGCGCGTTCGGCCATCACGCTGAAAAACGCGAGTTTCGACGGCAGCGCTCTTCCGCGCCTCACGACGCCCCTTGTCGCGCCCTTTTTCAACGCGACCGATCCAAAAGTCGGAAAGCTCGCTCCAAAGTTCCACGTTTTCCGCCGCACCGGCGTCACCTTCCGGCTCGACTTCGAGACAAAACGCCCTCCCCTCCGCAGAAAGACGCCGATCCAACGCGGCGCGGCAACAACGTCTCATCTTTCACCATAACGCGATCGCTGTTTTTTGACGCGCCTCGCGCTGTGCGAAGGTTTTGCACACTCACCGGACGTTTTCGACTTTACAGCGCGAACGTTTCCTGTGATAAATAATAGAAAAACTTTTTCTGGAGAACGCATGACAAGAAAATATCCGCACCTGAGTTCCCCCATCCAGCTCGGCAGAGTCACCTTCCGCAACCGTATGTTCGCCGCGCCCACCGGAGCCACCGACATCACCTGGGATTGCTGCGCCGGACCGGGGAGCCGCGCCTTTTACGAAAACAGGGCGAAGGGCGGCAGCGCCAACGTCACGGTGAGCGAACTTGTCGTACATCCGGAAACGGACGCCTCCCACATGCTCCATCTGGAGCTGCAAACGCCAGGCTCCCTCGCCAGCTTCACCATGATGGCCGACGCCATCCGTCGGCACGGGGCCATTCCCAGCGTGGAACTTTCCCATTCCGGGCAGTACGCGGGCACCTATCTCGTGGACAAGGAAAAGAAACAGTCGCTTTCTCAGTACGGTCCCTGCGACGGCGTGCGTCCCGACGGCAGACCGGTCAAGGCTCTCACCAAAGAACAGATAGCCTCCATCGTGGCCGCCTACGGCGAAAAGGCCGCGCTCGCCAAACGCGCCGGTTTTGAAATGGTCATGATACACGCCGGTCACGGCTGGCTCATCAATCAGTTTCTTTCCCCCTATTTCAACAAGCGCGACGACGAATACGGCGGCGATCTCGCGGGACGCGCCCGTCTTCTGCTCGAAGTGGTGGCTAGCGTGCGCGCGGCCGTAGGCCCCGGATTTCCCATTGAAGCGCGCATGAGCGGCTCCGAACTTTTCGAAGGCGGCTACACGCTGGAGGACGGCGTGGAAATCGCCAAGCTGCTGGACGGAAAGGTCGATCTCATTCACGTGTCGGCGGGTTCCTATCAGTTCGGCTTTTTCGACACGCATCCGCCCATGTTCTCCGAACACGGCTGCAACGTGTACCTCGCCGCCGAGATCAAAAAACACGTCGCCACGCCCGTGGCCACCATCGGAGCGCTGAACGATCCCGCGCAGATGGAAGAAATCATCGCGTCCGGCAAGGCCGACGTGGTGGAAATGGCCCGCGCGCTCATCGCCGATCCGGAACTGCCGTCCAAAGTCATGGAAGGCCGCGACGACGAAATCACCCGCTGCCTGCGCTGCTTCGTCTGCATGGCCGAACGCCCCACCACGGGCACGCGTCGTTGCACCGTAAATCCCCGCATAGGACGCGAACAGGACGCTCCCGCTCTGCCCGCCCGTCGAGCCAAAAAAGTCATCGTGGCCGGCGGCGGTTGCGGCGGCATGAAAGCGGCCATAGCGGCGGCTCAGCGCGGACATCATGTCATTCTTTGCGAAAAGGAAGCGGAACTCGGCGGCATACTCCGCAGCGAACAGGCCATTCCCTTCAAGCGCGAAATGTATCAGCTCGGCCTCACGCTGGCGCGTCAGATGGAAATCGAAGGCGTGGACGTGCGCCTGAACACCGAGGTCACGCCCGAATACGTGGAAAGAGAACGCGCCGACGCGCTCATCATCGCCACCGGCTCCGAGCCCATCGTGCCGCCTCTGCCCGGCATGGACGGCGGAAACGTCATCGTGGTCAACGACTACTACCGCCGCAAGAACGAATGCGCGGATACCGTGGTCGTGCTCGGCGGCGGCCTCGCCGGATGCGAATGCGCCATTCACCTCGCCCAGGAAGGAAAAAAGGTGACGCTCGTGGAAATGCGACCCGAAGTGGCTCCCGACGCCAATATCCGCCACCGCCCCATTCTTCTGCGCAAGCTGAAGGAACTCGTGGACGCGCGCACCGGTTGCGTCGGACTCGCCGTCAAGGAAAACGGTCTGCTCGTTCGCGACGCCGAAGGCAAGGAAATCCTCATCCCCGCGGGCACGATCATCTGCGCCGTGGGTCAGCGTTCGCGCCGCTACGACGCGCTGATCGACGCCGCGCCCTTTGTGCGCGTCATCGGCGACGCCGTGCGTCCTTCCACCATCACCACCGCCATCTATCAGGGCTATCACGCCGGACTTGACGTGTAATCCCCCTCAACGACCACGCAAGGGCCGCCCGCGATTGACGGACGGCCCTTTTGTATTTCCCGTGAAAAATTTAAAATTCAGCTTCGTTTCGCGTCCGCCACAGGGAGCCAGGCTCCCAGAACCATCGTCGCCACGGCGCAGACCATGCCTGCGTAGCCAAACGAGGGATCGCCGAAAAACGCGGAGGCGAGGCCGCCCGCGCCGCCCAGCGCCATGGCAGCCACAGACGGACCGGGACGCGCGGCTCCGCGCTTCATGAGCATGGCCGCAAACACCGGCACGGCCACGCCGCAGACGTAAATATCGTTGGCCATAAGCAGAAGATCGAGAATGCCGTGCCCCCTCGTGGCAAGCAGCAGGCCGCCGACGCCGAACGCCAGCGTGACCGTCCGGCACAACGACACATCGCGACGATGAAGAAGATCGTTGCACAATACCGTCGACGCGGTGACAAGACAGGAATCCGCCGACGACAGCACCGCGCTGAGCAGCGCCACCAGCAGAAACATGCCTACCCACGACGGCATCAGCCCCACGGCCGAAGAAAGCACGTCGTCGGGACGAACGTCCGCAGGCACCAGGCCGCGACAGAGCACGCCGACCGCGACGACGATCGCGGCGGAAAACGCCAGCAGTGCCACGGCCAGCCAGCAGCCGCGCGTCGCGCTCCCATAATCGCGCGCGCTGAGAATTCGTCCAAACAGCATGGGACAGACAAGATAACTGCCGCCCATAATAATCATGAAATAGGAAAATCTGTCCAGCCCGAACCGATCATTGACGATTTCCAGACGCAACCGTTCCAGCGGCGCGGCATCGTGTCCCAGCAGCCAGAACAGCGCGACCAGAAGCCCCGCCATCAGCAGCACGCACTGCGGCGTGTCGCTGCGTATGACGGAAGCCTGACCGCCGAGACAGGAATACGCCACAATGACCGCCGCGCCCAACAGCAGCGCGACGTCCGGAGTCATGCCGGTCAAGGCCGCGGTAAGCTTTCCCATGGCCGTAAACTGGGCCGCGAGAATGGCCAGCCACGCGGGCATGATGATGAGAGACACCAGCGTGCGCGCGGGGCCCCAGCCATGCAGCCACCATTTCCGGCATGGTATAGGCTTCGGAAGCGCGTACTTTGCCCGCAAGAAACGCCGTCAGCAGCGCAAGACCGCACGCGCCGGAGCCGAGCCACCAGAACGCGGGCGATCCCACCTGCCAGGCAAGCCCCGCCATGCCTATGGTGGCGGAGCCGCCTATGCAGGAAGCCGCAAGGGAAAATCCCGTACGCAACGCCCCGGAAGAACGGTCGTTCACAAAAAAGGCAAGCGAGCGACGAGAATGACGGGCGTCCAGCGCGCCCAGCGCGAGCAGCAGCGCGGCGTAAAGACAAAATATCAGCACAACGCTTCTCCCTCCCGTCCGTCACTGACGGGCGTTCCCCCATGCGAAGCCGCGGAGGCGACCGCCCCGCGCACGGCTTCCGTAAGCATCCTCAGTTCCTCATCCGAGATCACGAACGGCGGCATGACGTACACCGTGCGGCCGAAAGGCCGTATCCACGCCCCTCTGGACACAAAAAAGTCCTGCCACGCCTCCACGTCGACGGGCGACGCCATTTCCACCACGCCTATGGCTCCAAGAACGCGCACGTCCGTCACGCCGGAAAAGGCGCGGCACGGCGTCAGCTCCCGCTCCAGCGTCTCCTGAATATGCCGCACCCGATCCCGCCACGGCGAAGCGCACAGCTCGTCAACACTCGCGCAGGCCACGACGCACGCCAGAGGATTGCCCATAAACGTGGGACCGTGCATGAACGCCCCCCCTCCGCGCGACGCGTCCGCCCCGGAAATCACCTCAGCCACGCGACGCGTCGCAGCCACGGCGGAAAGCGTCATCATGCCGCCGGTCAACGCCTTGCCCACGCACATGACGTCGGGCGACACGCCCGCCCATTCGCAGGCGAACATGCGCCCCGTGCGTCCGAATCCCGTGGCGATCTCATCGGCGATGAGCAGCACGCCAAGCTCATCGCAAAGCGCGCGGAGATCCCTCAGATAACCGGGATGATAAAACCACATGCCTCCTGCGCCCTGAGCCACGGGCTCCACCACCACGGCCGCGACTTCATCCGCGCGCTCGCGCAGCGTGGCCTCCATAGAGGCAAAGGACGCCGGATCATAGGGTCGATCAAAACGGCAGGTCGGCCGTTCCACAAAAATCTGCTCCGGAAGCGCGCCAGAAAACAACGCGTGCATGCCCGTCACCGGATCGCAAAGCGACATGGCGCCCAACGTATCCCCGTGATACGCGCCGCGCAGCGCGACAAAGCGGCGTTTCTTCTCCCGCCCGGCGGCCTGCCAGAACTGCAGCGCCATTTTCATGGCCACTTCCACGGCCACGGAGCCCGAATCCGCCAGAAACACATGTTCCAGACCGGAAGGAAGAAGACGAAGCAGACGTCGACAGAGTTCCACCGCGGGCTTATGCGTGAGTCCCCCGAACATGACGTGCGACAACGTGGCGGCCTGACGCTGCAACGCCCGCACAAGGCGCGGATTGCCGTAGCCATGCACGCGACACCACCACGACGACATGCCATCCACAAGCGATCGCCCGTCCCGCAGAAAAAGACGCGCTCCCGCCGCTCCCGTCACCTCGAGCGCGGGCAATGGCTTCATCGCCGACGAATACGGATGCCAGAGATGCGCCCTATCAAAGGCCAGCAACGCTTCAGCGTCGTTTTTTTCGTCCCCGTCTCCGGCCAGAGTGAAGGCCGCGCGCTGAAGTCGGTCCGCAAGCGCGTCCCAGAACCCGGCATCGTCCGGATCATGACGCGCCTGGTACGGAATGTCGGCCAGCAGAGGAACGCCGCGCTTTTCGCCTTCCCGTTCCAGACTGACGGCGTTGTCCTGAAGAATGAGACTCTCCGCTTCCGGCGACGTTCCGGCGTCCGCCAGCCCAGGCGGAGAAACGCGGCAGAGCACCATGCCGGCGACCCTGACCCCGGCCCGTTCCAAGGCGTCCAGAGAAAGCAGCGCATGATTGAGACAGCCCAGGCGGTTGGCCACCACCAAAAGCGCGGGAAAACGCAGCTCGCGCATAAGATCAAGCATGCTCTCCCGCTCATTCAGAGGAACGTACAGCCCTCCCGCGCCTTCAAAAAGCGTCACGCCCTCCCGCGCGACGCTGGCCCGGCAGGCTTCGGCCACGGAAGATGCGTCGAGCCTCGCTCCTTCAAGACGCGCCGCGAGATGCGGAGAGCAAGGAAGCCGAAACGCGTAAAGAGCCTTGCCCTCTCCGCCGGCCTTGTTCCAGACTTCCACGTCGGGAGCTTCCAGTCCATGCGCGCGCTCCACGCAGCCCGTCTGCACGGGCTTCACCGCCCGGGCCGGAACGCCCGCGCGGGCAAACGCCCGAAGCAGGCCGGCGGTCACCGCGGTTTTCCCCGCGTCGGTGTCCGTGCCCGTTACGAAAAAAGCGGCCATCAGGCGACTCCCAGCGTGCGCATCATGGTCAGATCGGCCTCAAACGCCGCGCCGGACGTGGTAAGGTAATCCCCGGTCATCATGCCGTTGGCTCCGGCCGCGTACAGCCAGCTCTGCCACTCGCCGAGCACATGCGATCGGCCTCCGGCGATGAGCAGATCCTTGGAAGGATTCATGATTCTGAACAGCGCGACGGCGCGCAACGCCTCCTCGGGCGCAAGACGAGGCATATTCTCAAGGCGCGTTCCCTTGATGGCGTTCAAAAAGTTCAGCGGGATGGAATCCACGTCCAGTTCAGCGAGCGTCCAGGCCAGCTCCGCGCGCTGCTCAAGGCTCTCCCCCAGCCCGATAATGCCTCCGGAACACACTTCCATGCCGGCCGCTCGGGCCACGCGCAGACTCTCCACATCCTTTGCATATAAATGCGTGGTGCAGATGCGCGGAAAAAAGCTCTCCGCGGTTTCCAAATTATGATGATAGCGCGTTATGCCCGCGTCGCGATAACGGGCGGCGCGCTCCGGCGTCAGTATCCCCAGCGAACCGCACACGCTCATGCCCGTTTCCCGGATTATGCGCCTCACGGCGCGGCACAGAGGCTCCACGTCGTCCTCGCCAAGCATGGTTCCGCTCACTACCAGACTGAACCTTTTCGTTCCGTGGCTCGCGGCAAGCTCCGCCTTGCGCAAAAGCGTGTCCTGATCCACAAAAGGATAGACAGGCGCGCCGGTTTCATGATGTGCTGACTGAGCGCAGAACGCGCAGTTCTCCGGACAGCGGCCGGATTTGGCGTTGACGATGCCGCAGTTGAAAAAGGACGGCGCGCGAACGGCGCGAACGGTTCCCGCAACGGACAGCATGTCCAGCGTGGAAGAAGACGGAAGACGAAGAAATTCCTCCGCTTCGCGGCGGGAAAGCAGCGGGCCGCTTACGGACTCGCCAAGACGATGAAGAATGACGGAAAGAAGAGCGTCCATATTCTGGCCTGCCTTGCTGAGATGAAAGATTTCTTCTTGTACCGTCGCGATAAAATATGTCAACTTAAATTTAACCAGTTTTAGGTTGACAATTACAGTTTCTCTCCACGGGGGAACGCCATGACGCGAGATGAAATTCCCATGAGGGACAGGATTCTGGACAGAATCGTGGAAAACGGTCAGGAACGCTGGATTTCCGGGGAAACGCTTTCCCGCGAGTTCGGCATCAGCCGGGCGGCGGTCAGCAAGCACGTCATGAGCCTGCGCGATGAGGGGCACATCATAGAATCCGTGCCGAGGCGGGGATATCGACTCATTTCAAGGGCTGACCCGTGGGCCGGCGACGACGCGCGCGAAGGACTGCGCACCGCCGTGCTGGGACAGACGGAATGGATCTGGCTCAAGGAAACGGATTCCACCAATCAGGTCGCGGCACTGGAAGCGTTGCAGGGCGCAAACGAAGGCGTGGTGGTTGTGGCCCGCAGACAAAACGAGGGACGGGGCAGCAAAGGTCATCGCTGGATCAATCTTCCGGGGAGTCTCTGTTTTTCCGTCATCACGAAACCGCGCCTGTCCCCGGAGCGTCTGCCATCTCTGCCGCAACTGGTCATGGAAGCCTGCGCGCGGGCCATAGAAAAAAGCTGCGGCCTGTCGCTCGAACGCCGACTGCCCAACGATCTTTTTCTCAACGGACGCAAGGTGGTGGGCATTCTTGTGGAGAGCATGTTCCACAACGCGGACTTGCAATGGGCCGTAGTGGGCATTGGCGTCAACGTGAACGTGCCGAAGGAAGCCATTCCTCCGGAACTGACCGGCATAGCCTCCTCGCTGTACGCGGAGACGGGAACGGCGTTCAGCGTGACCAGCCTTCTGCGGCACACGCTCGAAGAGCTGGAAGACGTTCTGAAAGCGTGAAGGCTCAACGACGTCGGCTCGTATCGGAAAAACGCCGGTTCCCAAATAAAGAAAGGAGCCCGCAGGCTCCCTTCGTTTTCCACGCGCCATTATGACGCGACGCGTGGAGGAAAAGGCTCGCCGCCTCTTCCCGGCGTCAGCAGTAGTATTCGTTTTCCCGCCTGACCTTGAGCTTTTCGGTAAAGGCCTCAGCAAAGGAACGGTAGGCTTCAGTATTCATATTCTTCGCGCCCTTGGGACAGCGGCGTATGCAGCGGAAGCAGGAAAGACAGGTATCCGCGATGGTGACGCAATCGTCGGCAATGGCGCCCACGGGGCACGATTTCACGCACAGTCCGCAGCGCACGCAGGCGTCGGAGGTCAGGGGGCGGAACTTTCCTCCGTTGCCGCCATCCCGGTACGGCCTGTTGCCTGGAACGGCGACGTCCGGCGCGTTTTCTCCGCGGGAGAGAGCGCGAACGACAAATTCTCCGTCAGCCGCAAGGTCACGTTCGTCAGGACGATCCGTCTGAATCTCGCCGAAGGTGTGCCGTCCCACCAGAGCCGCCGCGCCCACAACGTCAAATCCCTGCGCTTTCGCCGTATCCGCGAGTTCAAGAAGGGCGTCGTCGTAATGACGGTTGCCGTACGTGACGACCACCACGCACGAAGTTCCCTCGCCTCGCAGGCCGGCCAGACGCTCCCGCGCCACCGCAGGGATGCGCCCTCCGTACACCGGCGCGCCCAGAATCACGATATCGTCCTTGCCGAAACGGCGGACGGGCGACCAGTCGCGCGTCAGATCCACGGCTTCGCTGAAACCGCCGAGCCGCTGCGCCATGGCCTCAAGACTTTTCTGCGTGTTCCCGGTGGGGGAAAAGTATACAAGCGTCACCTTTTTCATATCTGCGCTCTCCCGATTGTTCCGTTGCATGAAAACGCCGCATCCGGGACAGTCCCGAAAACACGAACGGCAGATACCAGATTAGCCGACGCGTTCCGCTCTTTCAAGCGTCGATACGCGCTCCGTTGAAATCTCTCTTTCCCGGCCACCGTTTTCGCTCCAGCGCGGGAAGAAGGACGCGCTCCGCCAGAAGCGTCAGCAGAATGTTCATCTGCCAGGCGAGAAGCATGCTCATGATCGTGTGGGAAAGAAAATGTTCTCCGCGCAGCATCTGATAAAGGCCCATGATCCAGCCAACGCTCAACGCCAGAACCAGCGCAACGACGCGCCTCCTGCGATCAGCGACGCAGAAAAACGCCATGGTCAGCGCGAAACCGCCCGACGCGTGTCCGCCCGGAAAACAGCGACCGCCGGAAACGCCGGAAAATATCATGGAAAGATGCCGATACGCGGCCGAGCCCCCGAACTCTGCCAGCTGCTTTGGACAGTACACGCCCGTAACGGCCTTAAGCGCGGACACCAGCAGCGGCGTGGCCGCGCAGGAAAGCGCCATGAGAAGCCCTGTCCTCATCCACGACCTTCTGCCGAGAACGAAGCCGCAGATCAACAAAAACACGGAACAGACGCCGACGACCGCCACGCCCCCCTTCATGCCGTCATAGAACAACCAGCGCCACGCGCGGTGAGCGGCGGGATCAATCAACCATGCGTGACGCGCGACGTCATACCAGCTCCGCTGAACGATCATATCCAAGCTCGTCCAGCTTTCCAGATACACCGTCGCCGCCATGAGCAAAAGGCACGCCGCGCTCTGCGCCCACGCGGAACGCAGGGAAAGCCTCATACCGTCTCCTTGTTCGGCGCAAGCGGCAGTTCCATGATCACGGACAGCCCGCCTTCCGCTCTGTTCTCCGCCCAGATCCGGCCATGGTGCGCCCTCACCGCGCTTTCAGAAATGGAAAGTCCCATACCCGTTCCCCCGCTCGCGCGCTGTCTTGAAGCGTCCACGCGGAAAAACGGACGGAATATCTGCTTCAACGCGCTTTCAGGCACGCCGGGTCCGTTGTCCTCCACCGTGACGCGGCACACGCCGTCCACGGCGCGCATGCTCACCACGATCTTGCCGTCATCCGGCGTGTAGCGCAACGCGTTGCGCAACACGTTTTCCACCGCATGGCGCAGCATTTCCCCGTTGCCGAACAAAACCAGGCTGTCCGGCAAATCGTCCTTCACCTCGCAGCCGCGCACGCTGCCCTCAAAGCGCACGTCGTCCGCAACTTCGCGGACAAGCGCGGCCATGTCCAGACAGCCGAAAGGCTGCACGCGCGCCTCCATGCGGGAATATTCCAGAATACTGCCGATGAGAGCTTCCATGCGTTCCGTCTCAAGGCTGAGTCTGTCCAGAAATTCCGGCGGAACCTGCTGACGCCGCAGAAGCTCCACGGAGACGGAAAGCCGCGTCAACGGCGAACGCAATTCATGAGAAACGGCGGCGAGCAATTCCTTTTCCCGCGCAATTTCCTGTTCCCGCTGTTCGGCCATGATGTTGAACGCCCGCGCCAGCAAACCGAGTTCATCCTGCCGTCCCGTCATTTCCGGCGCGATGCGGGCCGAACGTTCTCCGGCGGCGAGGCGGTAAATGACCGACGTGAAATGTCCTATGACGCGCTTGAGAAAACTGATGAGCACAAAACATTCCGCGGCCGCCACAATAAGCGTGAACGTCGTCCACAGAATGATGTTCTGAACGTGGGAAAGCATCTGGCCGCTGCCGTTCAGCAGAATGTCGCTGACGATATGCTCGCCGGTTTCCCCCAGAAAGGCAAACGCTCCTATGAAGAGTATGCCGCCAATGTACAGTCGACGGAACAGCGGCTGAGATCTCCAGAAAGCGGCGACGCGTCCGCACACGTTTTTCATGATCGCTCTTCCGAACGGACCACATACATGTAGCCCGCGCCCCGTATGCTGCGGATGCGCTCCGAACCGTCGGGATACGGCCCGAGCTTGCGACGCACGCGGCTGATTTGCATATCAAGGCCGCGCTCCATGGGCATAGCGTCCCGCCCGAACACCGAACGGCTGAGCTCGTCCCGCGAAACAACCTTGCCGGGAGACGAAAGAAGCGCGCGAAGCACCCGGTATTCCTGTCCGCTCAACGACACTTCCTCATTGCCTTTCCACGCCTTCATGGCACCGTCGTCCAGACGCAGATCGCCGGTTTTCTCCCCGGATTCAGGCCGGGAACGACGCATGACCGCGCGGATGCGGGAAAGAAGCTCGCGCGGATTGAAGGGCTTGGGCAGATAATCGTCCGCGCCGAGATCCAGACCGCGCACCATGTCGCTGGCGTCTCCCCGAGCCGTGAGCATGATGACCGGAAGTTTTTCCAGCTGCGCGTCCTTACGCATAGCGCGGAGCACCTCAAAACCGTTTCGTTCCGGCAGCATGACGTCAAGAATGACCATGTCGGGCCGATCTTCCTTCATGGACGCCAGACCAGACCGTCCATCATAGGAAAAACGACAGACAATGCCTTCCGGTTGAAAATAATCCTCCAGCAGATGACAAAGCTCCTTGTCATCATCAATAATCAATATGCGAATCATGGCTTTTCCCCCGCCCTGCACCAACGACGCCGCAAATGTTCGCACCCGGAAACGCCGTCCGGGCCCGGACGGCACGGACGCTTCGTCCTTCACTTTTCCCTGTACCACCTCATCCAGCCCGGCGGCAACGTCGGAACCGGCGATGTTACGCTTCGTTACACTGTAAAAAAAGCTGACGTAAAAATTTTATCACGTCTAGAGAAAAATTTCCCATTTTTCGTTACACTCCGTTACATTCGGAAAAATTTTTCGTCTTTTCCCCAACATCTGTCCTGATTTATCCTTCAACAGCGTATAATTTATTGAAGCGATGTGATTTATCTCCCCTCGTTACGTTTTGTTACACCGATATCTCTGTCAGAGACTCCATTTACATCTATAGTCGGATCCATCACTTCCCTACAGGAGAGTCTCTCATGCTTCGCTTCAGAAACGCCCGCGGCTGCTTTCTCGGCCTGCTGCTTCTGCTCTGGCTGGCCGTCAACGCCGTTGTCAGAACCGCAATGCTCGTCATGGCGCATCGTTCTCTGCAAAGCTCATTCGACTGGCCGACCACGATCGCCATCTATTTTCGCGGAGCCATCAACGACCTGTTTCCCTATTTTCTGCTGACGTTGCCGCTCATGATCTTTCTGCTGCTCAAACGGCAAATATGGGGCGGACGCTCAGGACGCGCCATCGCGTCCGCGGCGTTCTGGCTTTACGCCTGCGCCTTTCTCTTCGGGGCCGTGGCCGAAGCCCTGTTCTGGGACGAGTTCGGAAGCCGCTTCAACTTCATCGCCGTGGACTACCTCATCTACACCACGGAAGTAACCCGCAATCTGGTCGAATCCTATCCCCTGATTCCCCTTCTTTCCGCCGTAGCCGCCGGCGCGGCCCTGTTTTCCCTGCTGCTTCTGCGACCGTTCTGGAAACGCGCCCATCTGCCAGCGGGCCGCTCTCCCCTCCTGTTCGCCGCGTGCCTGGCCATGACCTGCGCCGCCTTTCTGTACACGCCCCTGACCTCGCCCGACAGACTGGAACGGGAACTTTCCGCCAACGGCGTATGGTCGTTGTTTTCCGCCTACAGACACAACGCGCTTGACTACCGCGAATTCTACCCCGTCGCGGACGACGCGCAGTGCGCCGCGCGACTCAGGGAGGAACTGCGGGAGGACGGCACCCGTTTTCTGACGGAACAGCCCGCCGAGTGGCGACGCGACGTTGTCGCGTCAAGACCGAAATGGAAGCCCAACGTCATTCAGATTGTCGTGGAAAGCCTGGGCAGCAATCTGCTCGGCAAAAACACGCCGAATCTGAACCGCATTATCGACAAAAGCCTCTTTCTTTCCCGTCTCATGGCCACGGGCACGCGCACGGTGCGCGGCATCGAAGCTCTTACCCTCTCTCTTCCTCCCACGCCCGGTTCATCCATCGTGCGCCGGCCGGATTGCGGAGAACTTTTTTCCATCGGCACCGTGTTTCGGGAAAAAGGCTACGACACAGCCTTCGTGTACGGCGGCTTCGGCTATTTCGACAACATGAACGCCTTCTTCTCCGGCAACGGCTTCCGCATTGTGGATCGTTCCGACATTCCCCGCGAAGACGTCACCTTCGCCAACGCCTGGGGCGTGTGCGACGAGGACCTCTTCCGCGCCGCCCTGCGCGACGCCGACGAAACCTGGCGACAAGGCCGTCCGTTTTACCAGTTCGTCCTCACCACCTCCAACCACCGTCCCTTCACCTATCCCAACGGCAAAGTTTCCATTCCGTCCGGCTCGAGCCGAAGCGGCGCCGTGGCCTACACCGATTACGCCATAGGTGAATTCTTCCGGGAAGCGGCGAAAAAACCGTGGTTCCGCGACACCGTGTTCGTCATTTCCGGCGATCACACCTCCAGCGCGGCCGGGCATACCGACCTGCCTCCGGATCGCTACCATATTCCGGCCATCTTCTATTGCCCCGGCCGCATCGCCCCCGCCAAGGTCGACACGCTGTGCAGTCAGGCCGACATTCCCCCCACGCTGTTCGACCTTCTGGGCTGGTCCTACCGTTCAGGATTCTTTGGCCGCAGCGCGCTCCGCACAAAACCGGAAAACGGGCGCGCCTGGATAAGCACGTATCAGACACTGGGCAGACTCACCCCAAACTCCCTCGTGACGATGGAGCCCCTGCGCGAACCCTCCGTCGCTCCCTGGAACTTCTCCGGAACAAAGGAAGAAAGTCCGCTGGAACCCGACGTCGAGGATTCGCTCAAAAACGCCGCCATAGCCGACTACCAGATCGCTCACGACCTGTTCACCAGCGGAAGCTTGAAGGAAGAGGTCGTTCTGCGCTAAACTCTCAGCGCGAACGGTCAATATCCCCCTTTTGCGGGCCGGAGAACTCCGGCCCTTTTTCATGGTTCCGCATCATGCAAAGGACAACGAAAAATATGTGGCTCATTCTTGCGCTTCTTTCCGCCGTATTCGCGGCTCTCACGTCCATTCTGGCCAAGGTCGGCATAGAGGGCGTGGATTCCAACCTCGGCACCGCCATCCGCACGTTGGTGGTTTTCTTCATGGCCTGCGGCATGGCCTATGTCACCGGAGCCAAATGCAACCTGGCGGAGATCAGCGCGAAAACCTGGACGTTTCTCGTGCTTTCGGGACTCGCCACTGGAGCGTCGTGGCTGTGCTACTTCAAGGCACTGCAGATAGGTGACGTCTCCAAAGTGGCTCCCATCGACAAGACGAGCATCATTTTCACCATTATCATGGCGGTGATCTTTCTTCACGAAGAGCTTACTCTGAAGGTCGCCGTCGGCGGCGCGCTCATCGCCGCGGGCACGCTCGTCATGGCGCTGTAGCTCCATCCGCCGACGCCCGCCCACCGCGTCGAACCTTCGCCAGGACGGAATGGTTGACTTTTTTCTTCCCGTCGTGAATCATCGCGCGAATTGTGTTCCCCACCCTTTTCCCGACGAGGCCCGCGCATGGAGTTTCTTGAAAGCATAGTCACCGCCGCCAACGACGTTCTGTGGTCCTACGTTCTGGTCGTCATGCTGATCGCCCTGGGATTATGGTTCAGCCTGCGGACGGGCTTCGTCCAGCTCCGCATGGTCCGCGAAATGATCCGTCTGCTGAAAGAAGGCGTCAGCCACGACGGCGATCGCGCCCACATCAGCTCCTTTCAGGCATTCTGCATAAGCACGGCTTCCCGCGTGGGCGTGGGCAACATCGCGGGCATCGCCATCGCCATCATGACCGGCGGCCCCGGCGCCATTTTCTGGATGTGGGTCATCGCCGTCATCGGCGCGGCCTCGGGCTTCACGGAAAGCACTCTCGCGCAGATATACAAGGTTCGCGATCCGAAAACGTTCGGCTTCCGCGGCGGTCCGGCCTACTACATCCGCAACTGTCTGGGCAGCCGAAAAGCGGCGGCTCTCTTCGCCGTGCTCATTTCCGTGACCTTCGGGCTCTGCTTCAACTCCGTGCAGTCCAACACCATCGCCATTTCCCTGAACGCCACCTTCGGCCTCGATCGCGCGGCGGCCGGAGCCTTCGTCACCGTGCTTTCGGCCGTCGTCATCTTCGGCGGACTCAAGCGCATCGCCCATCTCAGCAGCTGGCTTGTGCCCATCATGGCTTCCCTGTACCTGCTGCTTGCCCTCGTCATCGCGCTCATGAACGTCACGCATCTGCCCGCCATGTTCGCCTCCATTGTGTATCAGGCCTTTTGCCCCGACGCCGCCGTGGGCGGCATAGGCGCGGCCATACTCACGGGCGCGAAACGCGGACTCTTTTCCAACGAAGCCGGCATGGGTTCCGTGCCCAACGCCGCGGCCACGGCCTTTGTGTCTCATCCCGTCAAGCAGGGGCTTGTGCAGGCTCTCGGCGTGTTCGTGGACACGCTGCTCGTTTGCACGGCCTCGGCCTGCATCGTGCTGCTCTTCGACGGCTACGCAGACTCCGGCAAAACCGGCATCGAACTCGTGCAGCTGGCCCTCGCCCAGCATCTGGGCGGCTTTGCGGGCGCGCTGCTGTCCGTCATGGTGTTCATGTTCGCCTTCAGCTCCATTGCCGGCAATTACTACTACGGCGAGAGCAACATCCAATTCTTCAGCGAAAAACCCATCTATCTGCTGGCGTTCCGCGTCATGGTGGTGGCCATGGTGGCGTTCGGTTCCGTGGCGGAACTGCCCTTCGTGTGGAACCTCGCCGATCTGTTCATGGCTCTTATGGCCATTGTCAACCTGATCGCCATCACGCTGCTCGGCCGAAACGCGTTCCTCGCGCTCAAAGATTATCGGGATCAGAAAAAAGCCGGCGTGGCCGACCCTGTCTTCCACCCCGAAAAGCTCGTCGACAAACGCGGCATAGAAGCCTGGGGCGACAACGCCTGATGGTGATCCCGCTTCACGTTGGGGGACCCTCTTGCGATAAAGACGGAACGCCTTTTCCGTCCTTTTCTCGACGAGCGGGAAAACAGATTGACAAGCCGACGACGCAATGAAATATTTTCAGGCATCACCCTTCCTGCGTCACGAGCCAAGAGACATTCATCATGAAGAGCGACTCCATGAAGAAGTTTTCTCCCCCCTCGACGAGTCCCTTCGGATCCTCTGCGGGCCGCGCTCAGAAAACCGCGCTTCCCGACATAGAATCCTGCCGACGGTATCTGCTTCCGTTCAGCACGGAAATCTCCGAACCGCGAGGCTCCAAACTCAGGATCAACCGGGTCTACTATCTGCTTGACGGATGCGTCACGCTGACGGCTCTGTCCGCCGTAGGCGGATATCATTCCCTTATCTATTTTCATCCCGGCGATCTGCTCAGCTTCATTCCTTCCGTCAATCAGGCCTACGCCATTCCTCACGACGCCTTCGACTTTCTTCTCTACAACGAATCCCTGACCATGGTGACCAAAACGCCCTGTCGCCTCGTCTGCACGGAGCACAGGGAATTCATGCAGCACATGAATGAAGAACCGCTGCACACGTTGCTCATCCGCGGCCTGGCCGGAAATCTCATGAAGATCATCGTCCAGTCCGTCAACAACAGCACGCTTCCGGCTACGGTCAGAGTCTGCCGCATGCTTTCCGTCTTCATGGAGCCTGAGCCGCCGCACGCCCTTCCCCGCTACCTGACCCACACGGAAATCGCCGGGCATCTTTCCATGCACGTCATGACCGTCACAAAGATCTTTCAGTCGCTGCGCAAGGCGGGCGTTCTCGGCAGAACGCGAGGCGTCGCCTTCATCAAGGATCCCGACGCGCTCCTGAACCTCGCCTCCCAGCACAGTCAGCTCTCCTACCGCCCCCTGCCCGCCGACGGAAACTAATTTCCGCGAGCGGACGCTTTTTCCTTCCCCCGCTGTCCCTTCGACACGCTCCGCCCCTCGCGTCTCTTATAACGCGCTATTTTTCACAAAAAAAAGTAACGCCGCAAACTTTTCCTACCAAAACACGACGTTGCCCTGCCGCAAGCGGCGTTTTGCGCCCTGAATCGGACTTTCTTTCCTCAAAAAATGAGAATTTTTTTCAGAAACTAGTTTAGACTAGTTTTTTTTATCCACCTTCTCTCTATGCTACCTACTATCGTAGAAGTGTGAGTGTGAAAAGTATCCCAATATTTCAACACTCCGGTTTTTCAGGCAAAAATCGCCATTTTTCTTCTCTCCTCAGATGGGGGTAAGCATGTCTTCCACAAAGAAACTTCCTCTTTCCGTCATCATTCATACCGTCATCGGCATCGGGCTCATGTTCCTTGGGCACTTTCTCCCATGCCCTTCCCTGAGCGTGCCCGTCAACGACGCGCTCGTGGCGGCCGGATTTCCCGTGGTGGACGGCAACTCCATCATCACCATCACCCGCATGGGCATGGTCAACGCCATGATCTTTCTCGGCGTGGTGTATCTCTGGACCTTCGTCGACACGCTCTGGCCATGCTTCCTCGGCGTGCTCATGCTGGCCTTCAGCGGCTTCACGCCCGCGCCAAAGGTGCTCAGCTCCTTCCTGGGCAACCCCATGGTGGTCATGATCTTCTTCACCCTGTGCTTCGCCACCGCTCTCATCAAGAGCAACGTTTCCGCCTGGTTCGCGCAGTGGATTCTCCGCCGGGATTTCATCATAGGCCGCCCGTGGGTCTTCACCGGCGTCATCCTGCTGGCCACCTACTTCCTGGCCTTCTTTGAACAGACCTCCATCTGTTTCCTCATCTGGCCCGTGATGTACACCATTTTCGATCAGGTGGGCTTCAAACGCGGCGACAAATACGTCGCCGTCATGCTGGTCTACATCATTATCATGTCCCTGCTTTCCTTCGCGTCGGATCCGTTCAAAACCGGCGCGTTCCTCCTGCTCGGCAACCTCTGGAGCATGGCGGCCAACAACCCCGGCATGAACATTCCCGCGCTGCCCGCCGCTTCCTACTTCTGCTTCGCGCTCGTCATCTCTCTGATTTCCATAGCCGGCCTGCTGTTCGCCATGCGCTTCATCTTCCGCGTGGACGTCTCCCCTCTGCTCAAGCTCGATCCTGAAGTGCTGCGCCGCGAACCTCTGCTTCCCATGACCGGCTATCAGATCGGCGTTCTCGTGGCCTTCGCCCTGTTCGCCTGCTGGATTCTGCTGCCCGGCATCATCGGCAAGGACAACGCCGTCGGCGCGTTCCTCAGCAAAAACTCGCTGCTCGCGCCTTTGTTCGCCCTCTTCCTCGTGGGCTTCGTCCACCTGCGCGGAAAACCCATCGCCGATCTCAGCGAAACCGCCTCCGTCTATCCCTGGCGCATCTTCCTGCTCATCGCCGTGGCCATGCTGCTCGGCGACGCCATGACCGGCAAGGGCACCAACGTCACCATCTTTATGGAATACGTCCTGCGCAACGCGCTCTCCGGCTTCGGCTATGTGCCGCTGTGCGTGGCCGTCATTCTGCTGGGCATCGTCTGTACCAACTTCTGCAACTCCGTGGTGCTCGGTCTCGTGCTCACGCCCGTGCTGCTCGCCATGTGCAACGCCTTCGGCATGAACGCCGGCCCGCTTATGGCCTGCTTCATCTACGCCGTGCTCATCGCCGCCTGCACGCCTGCGGCGTCCCCCTTCGCGGCCATGCTCTTCGGCAACAGCCGCTGGCTGTCCCCGAGGGAAATCGTCACCTACAGCGTGTCCGCCTCGCTGCTCATCGCCGGCGTCATCATCGTGGTGGGCATTCCTCTGGCCATGCTCATCTTTGGATAACCTGTCCCTTGCGACGCATTCCCTCCGTCCGGCGGAAAACGCCGAACAAGCCCGAGAAACCCCCTCTTTCCGAATACGCGAACGAAAAACGAAGGAGCCCTTCCATGAATACCAAATATGACGTCATTATTGTGGGCGGCGGCCCCGCCGGCCTCACGGCTTCCATCTACGCCGTGCGCGCCAACATGAAAACGCTGGTGCTGGATAAACTCGCCCCCGGCGGACAGATCATCAACACCAACGAGATCGCCAACTACACCGGATTCGGCGCCATCAACGGCGCGGAACTCGCCATCAAAATGTTCGAACACTCCCAGGAAGTGGGCGCGGAGTTCGACTACAAAACCGTGACCGCCATCGTGGATGAAGGCGACGTGAAAAAGGTCGTCTGCCTCGAGGACGACGCCGTGTACGAAGCCTCCGCCGTCATCATCGCTACCGGCACGCGGCCCCGCCGTCTCCACATTCCCGGCGAGGAAAACTTCACCGGCGCGGGCATCAGCTGGTGCGCCATCTGCGACGGCGCCCAGTACCGCGGCAAGGACGTCGTGGTCATCGGCGGCGGCAATTCCGCGGTGGAAGAATCCATCTATCTCGCCGGCATCGTGAACAAGCTCACCATCGTGACCATGTTCGACCTCACGGCCGACCCCATTGTCTGCGACAAGCTGCGCGCCATGCCCAACGTGACCATCTATCCGTATCAGGACGTGCTGGAATTTCTCGGCTCGGACAAACTCGAAGGCGTGCGCTTCAAGTCCACGAAGGAAGACGCCACGGAACGCACCGTCACCTGCGACGGCGTGTTCGAATACATAGGTCTCGAACCCACCGCCTCCTTCTGCGCCGACCTCGGCATCCTCGACCGCACCGGCTGCATTGTGACCGACGCCGCCATGGCCACGTCCCGCCCCGGCATCTTCGCCGCCGGCGACATCATCGTGAAGGGCCTGCGTCAGGTGGCCACCGCCTGCGGCGACGGAGCCGTGGCCGCGAATTCCGCCTCCAAATATGTTGAAAAGCTGAGAGGTTAGCCCTCTTTTTACGCACGGAACGCCGTTCCGCAACACTCATTTTTCCAAGGAGACTTCCCCATGATCAAAGAAATCGACACCGCAGCCTACGACGGCATGGACAAGTCCGGCGTCATGCTGGTGGAATTTTATTCCAAGACCTGCGGCCCCTGCAAAATGCTTTCCTTCGTGCTCAAGGACATCGACAAAAACGATCCCGACTTCCGCATCTTCACCGTGGACTTCGACGCCAATCAGGACCTCAAGGAACGCTGCGGCGTGAAAGGCTTCCCCACCATGCTCTTCATGAAGGACGGCGTGGAAGTTTCCCGTCTCGAAGGACTGAAGCAGAAGCCCGCCATCGTTCAGGAAATCGAAAAGCTCAAAGCCTAACTTCCGCACATTCAACACGTAGAACGCCGAAAGGAGTCCAGTCATGAGCAGTAAAGTGACGCACACCTACAACGATCACCTCATCACTCGCCAGAATCGCGCCGAGAAGGAATTCCTTGCCGCCTTTGAAGCGGAAAAACCCACGCTCGAAAACGCCCATGTTCTGGTCAACCCCTACTTCATCAACCCGCTCTGCGCGCTGATCCTCTTCAAGAGCGAAAAGCCCGCCACCGCCACCATGACCATCCACGGCAAGCGCAATGACCGCGAAAACATCGTTCACACCTTCCCCGAAGGCACCGACCACTTCATTCCGGTCATCGGCCTCTACGAAGGCATGGCCACCCGCGTGACCGTGGAACTTTCCACCGGCGAAAAGAACACCTTCGCCATCCAGTCCCAGCCTCTGCCCGAAGACGTGTGCCGCTGCCGCAACATCAACACGTCCATGGACTACTTCGGCAACAATTTCATGTTCCTCACCCCGGCCGGCAAGAACCTCCCCACCGCCTACGACTACATGGGCGACATCCGCTGGCTGCTCACCGAAAACACCATGTTCGACATCAAGCGCGTGAAGAACGGCAACATCATGACCGGCTCCCACCGCTTCTGCCACATGCCCTACTGCTCCACGGGCCTCATCGAACTGAACCTGCTCGGCAAGATCTACAAGGAATTCCGCATGCCGGGCAACTATCATCACGATCACTTCGAAATGCCCGACGGCAACATTCTCGCCCTCACCCAGGACTTCACCACGAGCACCGTGGAAGACATGATAGCCCTGCTCGACCGCGAAACCGGCGAAGTGCTCCGCACCTGGGACTACAAGACCTTCCTGCCCCAGAACGTGGCCGGTTCCGGCTCCCAGGACGCCCACGACTGGTTCCACAACAACGCCCTGTGGTACAACGACAAGAACAAGACCATCACCATTTCCGGCCGTCATCAGGACGCCATCGTCAACTTCGACTACGAAACCAGCAAGCTCAACTGGATCATCGGCGACCCCGAAACCTGGCCCGAAAACATGCAGAAGTACTTCTTCAAGCCCGTGGGCGACGTGGCCAACTTCGACTGGCAGTATGAACAGCACGCCTGCGTGGTCTGCCCCGACGGCGACATCATGTGCTTCGACAACGGTCAGTACCGCTC
>CALUUX010000062.1 GCA_944324085.1 uncultured Mailhella sp.
GCTGGTGGAAGTGCCCGTGGCCGTGGAAGAACTCATCAACGTGGGCGAAGACCTCAAGCAGAACCGCATCAAGCTCAAGGATGTGGTGAAGACCATCGAGGAAGACGATCCCACCGAAGACGAAATGAATCAGCGTCAGCGCGTCATTCTGCTGCTCGACGAGATCAAGGCCATCTACAAGAAAAAGCACAAGATCTACCAGAAGCTCGATGCCTGCTGCACGCTGGAACGCCGCGTGGCCGCCACGCAGAAGGAAATCCTCCAGTACAAGGAGGAAGTGGTGGCGCGCCTGCGGGAAATCAAGCTGGAAAAAACCCTCATCGACCGCATCGTGGAAACCGTGGAGGACTACGTGCGCCAGATGAAGAACTATCAGCGTGAACTCGACGCCTATGTGGCCACCACGGGCAAGACGCAGGAAGAACTCCAGGCCCTGTTCGAGGCTCTGGACAACCGTACCCGTTCCATGCAGGACGTGGCCGCGGAACTGGACATGAGCGTGGACAAGATGTTTTCCTACAAGGAACTCATCATGGGCAAGATCGAAAGTCTCCAGCGTCTGCGCGAAAAATGCTGCCACAACGTGGACGATCTTGAAGAAGTGCTCTGGCGCATTCGTCGCGGCATGGTGGCTTCCATGCGCGCCAAGCAGGAACTCATACGCTCCAACCTGCGCCTTGTGGTGAGCATCGCCAAAAAGTACACCAATCGTGGGCTGCAATTCCTCGATCTTATTCAGGAGGGCAACATCGGCCTCATGAAGGCCGTAGACAAGTTCGAATACCAGCGCGGCTACAAGTTCTCCACCTACGCCACATGGTGGATCCGCCAGGCCATCACCCGCGCCATCGCCGATCAGGCCCGCACCATCCGCATTCCCGTGCACATGATAGAGACCATCAACAAGCTCATCCGCACGTCCCGGTATCTGGTGCAGGAACTGGGCCGCGATCCCACGCCCGAAGAAATCGCGGAGCGCATGGACTACCCCGTGGACAAGGTCAAGAAGGTGCTCAAAATCGCCAAGGAGCCCATATCCCTCGAAACCCCCATCGGCGACGAGGAAGACTCCAGCCTGGGCGATTTCATCGAGGACAAGAAGGCCGTGGCTCCCGCCGAAGAAGTGGTGAACACCAAGCTCTCCGAACAGATCGCTTCCGTGCTGGCCGATCTTACGCCCCGCGAAGAACAGGTGCTGCGCAAGCGTTTCGGCATCGGTGAAAAGTCCGATCACACGCTTGAAGAAGTGGGCAAGCTCTTCAACGTCACCCGCGAACGCATCCGTCAGATCGAGGCCAAGGCTCTCCGCAAGCTCCGCCATCCGGTGAGAAGCCAGACCCTCCGCTCCTTCTACGAAAACTGATACGGAGACGGGAGAAACGCCGGTTCCTCGACGCATCCGACGGAACCGTCCGCTTTCCCCTCCGCGTTCCATGAGGCCGCCGCTCCGGATTCACCGGCAGCGCGGCCTCATGGCGTAACGGAACGCCGCCGCTTCCGGCGCGCCAGCTGAAACGCGGAACCGCGCCGCCCTTCTTCCGCCGGAACGATTGATCCGGAGCGCGGGGCCGTCTCGTTGTTTCCGCGCCCAACACGCGCCTCCCGCGCGGTCGATCATGCCGGATCCAGACTCGCGAACCGCGCTTTCGAAAAATCCCGCGCGGGCTCTGCGACGTCGCGTTGTTCTTTCTTCCGTCAACCCTCATCCTTCCTACCGCCATGTCACATTATTCCTGCATCGTCGTCGGGGCCGGACACGCCGGCTGTGAAGCGGCCATGGCCCTCGCCCGGCTGGGTCATGACGTTCTGGTGATCACCAGCAACGTGGACCGCATCGGTCACCTTTCCTGCAATCCCGCCATCGGCGGCCTGGCTAAGGGTCATCTGGTGCGCGAAATCGACGCCCTGGGCGGCTGCATGGGAAAATGGGCCGACGAAGCCGGCATACAATTCCGCATTCTCAACGCGAGCAAAGGGCCGGCCGTGCGCGCCCGCCGCGCCCAGATAGACAGGGAAACCTACCTGGCTGTCGTCAAGCGCGACATGTTCGCTCAACAAGGGCTCACCATCTGGCAAGACATGGTGACGGAAATCCTCGCGGAAAACGGCCGCGTCGTCGGCGTGCGCACCCAGCTTGGCAAAGAATTTTTCTCCGAGCATGTGCTGCTCACCACGGGCACCTTTCTGCGCGGGCTCGTGCATGTAGGCCTCGTGCACTACAGCGCGGGGCGTTTCGGCGATTCCGCGGCCATGAGCCTTTCCGATTCCCTGCGCGCTCTGGGACTCACCCTCGGACGTCTGAAAACCGGCACCACGCCGCGACTTCTCGCCAGCACCATCGACTTTGACGCCCTGGAGGCGCAGTACGGCGACGAGCCTCCGCAAGGCTTCAGCTTCAGCGGGCCTGGCCCGGTTCTGCCGCAGCTGCCCTGTTACGTCACCTGGACCAACGAACGCACTCACGACATCATCCGTTCCGGCATGGATCGTTCCCCGCTGTTCACCGGCGTCATCACCGGCGTGGGGGCCCGTTATTGCCCTTCGGTGGAAGACAAGGTGGCTCGTTTTCCCCAGCGCGAACGCCATCATGTGTTCATCGAGCCGGAAGGGCTGAATCGGGAGGAATATTACGCCAACGGCATATCCACCAGTCTGCCCCTGGACATTCAGGAAAAAATGGTGAACTCCATCCGCGGCCTGGAACACGCCAAGATCGTGCGTCCCGGTTACGCCATCGAATACGACTACGTGAATCCCGTGCAGCTGCGCCCCACCTTTGAAACCCGCAAGGTGGACGGTCTCTGGCTGGCCGGCCAGATCAACGGCACCTCAGGGTATGAGGAGGCCGCCGCGCAGGGCATGTGGGCCGCGCTCAACATTGACGCGAAGATCGCGGGAAAAGAACCTTTCCTGCCCGCCCGCAGTGAGGCCTACATGGCCGTGCTGGCCGACGAGCTCGTCACCAAGGGCACCAACGAACCTTTCCGCATGTTCACCTCGCGCGCGGAATACCGCCTGCTGCTGCGGGAAGACAATGCCGACGCCCGCCTGACTCCCCGCGGACGGGACATCGGCCTTGTAAACGACGAACAATGGCGCGTGTTCCGTGACAGACAGCAAACGCTCCATGCCCTCATGGACAAGCTGAAATCCGTGCGCCTCACCCCGGACGCCCCCACGCAGGCCGCCTTTGCCGCGCTGGGCGAACCCTGCCCCAGCCAGGCCGTCACCCTGGCCGACCTCGGACGACGTCCGCAACTCTCGCTGCGCCGCCTTTCCACGTTCCTGCCGGAACTCAACGACGCCCCGGACGACGTAATTCAGGAAACGGAAATCATCCTGCGCTATTCCGGGTATCTTGAACTTCAGGACGAACTCGTGCGCCGGGCCGCCAGGCAGGAATCCATACGTCTGCCTGAGGACATGGATTATACCGACATCGCCGGTCTGTCGCGGGAAATTCAGGAAAAACTCAACGCCATTCGCCCCCTCACGCTCGGCCAGGCCGGACGCATTTCCGGCGTGACTCCGGCGGCTCTGGCCTGTCTGGAAATAGAGCTGAAAAAGCGAGGTCTCTTCACCACGGCGGAAACGAAATAATAAAATCAAATTATCTCAAAGTATTAATTCAGATATTCTGATTTTCCCCAAAAAAAATGGCGACAGGGCCGTTTTTTCTGTTGACAGAAGGGGCCGTTTTCCATAAACACATACCTGCGCATGGGCAGTTAGCTCAGTTGGTAGAGCATCGCCTTCACACGGCGGGGGTCACAGGTTCAAGTCCTGTACTGCCCACCATGCGAAAAGTGGAGCGGTAGTTCAGTTGGTTAGAACGCCGGCCTGTCACGCCGGAGGTCGTGGGTTCAAGTCCCATCCGCTTCGCCA
>CALUUX010000063.1 GCA_944324085.1 uncultured Mailhella sp.
TGACCTCGATCACGGCGTACTGGAAGCTGTGGGGATCCAGGGCAAACTGGCAGTTGCATCCGCCCTCGATGCCCAGCGCGCTGACGATGCTCAGCGCGGCAGTGCGCAGCATTTGCAATTCCTTGTCCGCCAAGGTGAGCGCGGGCGCGACGACAACCGAGTCGCCCGTGTGCACTCCCACGGGATCGACAAGGGGCCTTCGCGTCGCGGAGAGGGGGCAAGTTTATCCCCAGGGGAAGCGATAACGTCCTCGCTTCGTGGTTTTGCGTAAGGCGTCTTTTTGGGGAAGGGATGACGCGCTCTCCCGCCGGTACGAGGCCCGTTGCGGATGGCGTCGACGCCGCTGTGTCCTTCGCGCGCTTCCCCGTGCGTCGGTAACGCCGTTTTTCATCCTTCTCCACAGAGTCCATTGAAAGTCCCCTGAACGAGGGCTGTCAAAGATCCGCGGCATGTTCGGAAAGCTTGCTGAGCGTTCTGTTCTTGGAGGAGCCGTTGTCTTGATGCCTTATCTTGTATTCTTGACGGCACTGAGAGCTGTTTCTGGGAAATAGTTGCGGCTTTTCCCACGCCATGACTGAAAGGCGGTGCTGATAAACAGTCATGCCGGTTTTTGAGGGGGTATGCTGTCCCAGATGATTTCTGCGTTCTTGTGAGCTTGTCGCTTTTCCTCGACGCGAGTTTTTTCTTATACATAGTCTGGGCATGAGACAGAACGGCTTGTTTTTCCACGCTTTCTCGAATGTATCCTTTAATTTTATGGAAATTACGTTGCGATTCAGGAAAGAGCGGCAGCGGAAGCTATGGGGAGCCGCCCGTTCTTGCGTTTTCGCTTATAATAAAGTAGGCTATCTTGTTGTATAAAAAGTAGATATTTCGCGCTGTTACAGTTGCAACGGGAGGACTATGCTGGCTTATCTTGAAGGGCGGGTGCTGGAACGCACGGAGAACAGCTGCGTATTGGTGACGGCCGGAGGTCTCGGCTATGAGATTTTTTTGCCGGAGCACGCGCTGGCGCAGCTCCCTGGCCAAGGAGGCACGGCGACCTTTTACACCAGCCTTATCGTTCGAGAGGACGCGCAGGATCTGTTCGGTTTTCCTTCGTGGGATGAGCGGCAGACGTTCAATCTTTTGACGGGGATCAATCGAGTGGGGGCGCGCACCGCTCTAGCCATTCTCTCCCGGTTTCGTCCGGATGATCTGCGCAGGGTTGTGGCCGACGATGACGCTTCCGCGTTGACGCAGGTTTCCGGCATAGGCAAGAAAACGGCGCAGCAGATTTTTCTTGAGTTAAAATATAAGTTGAAGGGCGACGCTCCCGTCTCCTTTGCCGCAGCGACCGCGACGGGGCGACCTTCCGTGTATCGCGACGCGCTGACGGGTCTTGCCAATCTGGGCTATGATGAAGATACGGCCGGACAGGTGCTCAGAAAGGTGCTGGAACAGGAACCTGACCTGGAAGTGGGAGAAGCTCTGCGCGCCGCGCTGAAGGCTTTGGCCAGAGGAAAAAAGTAAATGGCTGAATTTGTACCGAAGAGCATGGCGCAGGACAGCGCCGATGAAAACATTCGTCCGCAGCGGCTTGAGGACTTCATAGGACAGGAAGAGCTGCGCGCCAATCTCCGCGTGTATCTGAACGCGGCGAAGGAGCGCGGTCAGTCCATGGACCATGTGCTTTTTTACGGCAATCCCGGCCTTGGAAAGACGACGCTTGCCCGCATCATGGCGGCGGAACTGGGGGTGAATCTTGTGACGACCTCCGGCCCCGTGCTGGAACGCAGCGGCGATCTGGCCGCCATTCTGACCAATCTTTCCCGGCATGATATTCTGTTTGTGGATGAAATTCATCGCATGCCCATCAGCGTGGAAGAAGTGCTGTATCCGGCCATGGAAGATTTTACGCTGGATCTCATCATCGGTCAGGGGCCGGCCGCGAGAACGGTGAAACTGGATATTGAGCCGTTTACGCTGGTGGGAGCCACCACGAGACTGGGCCTGCTTTCCTCGCCGCTTCGGGACAGATTCGGCATTATCAGTCGTCTGGAGTTTTACACGCCTGAAGAACTGTCCCGCGTGGTGCAGCGTTCGGCGCGCATACTCGGGGTGAACGTTACGGAAGAAGGCGCGCTGGAAATCGGACGCCGTTCCCGGGGCACGCCCCGAATAGCCAACCGGTTGCTTCGTCGCGTGCGGGATTTCGCCGCGGTGTATGGAAAAGGCGTGGTGGACGGCGAACAGGCTCGCGCCGCGCTGATCCGCCTTGACGTGGACGAGGCCGGTCTGGACGAAATGGATCGCAAGATTCTTACCGTGCTGATTGATCATTTCAATGGCGGCCCTGTGGGCGTGAAGACGTTGGCCGTGGCGTGTTCAGAAGAAATTCGTACTATTGAGGATATTTATGAGCCCTATCTCATCCAGTGCGGATTTTTGAACCGCACGCCTCGCGGGCGCGTGGCCACGCCCAAGGCGTACAAGCATCTTCATCGTCTGTACGGCGGAACGTCGCAGGGTAGCCTGCTGTAGCGTCGTCTGTTTTTCCGCATTGAGGAACTAAGAGTGATTGCGCCTCCGGGCGCGTCGTCCGTCGCGTCTGACGGACGAGGAGGAGAAGATATGTCCGAAGTCAAAGCCCGGGTGGAACTTCTGGCGCATACGCCGGAGCCGCTTTCTCTCATCTACGCCGCGTTCCGGCAGTGTTACCATGCCGGCGACGTGGCCGATATGTGGCCTCGTCTGCTTGCTGGAGACATCAGTCGGGAAAAGCAGGCCTCGTTTGTGGAAAACATTATGTCTTCCGGGCATGCCAGCCCTATTGAGCATGTGAGTTTTACGTTTGCGCTGTCCGGAGTGTCTCGAGCGCTGACGCATCAGCTTGTCCGGCATCGCCTTGCAAGCTATTCGCAGCAGAGTCAGAGGTATGTGGACGCCTCCGATATGAACTACATCATGCCCCCAGCCATTGCGGCGAATCCGCGCGCGCGGGCCCGTTTTCTGCGTTTTATGGAAGAGGTCGGCGGCGCGTATCGGGATTTGAAGGAAATGCTGGAAGAGGACGGTCGAGGTTCCTCCGCATGCGAGGACGCCCGTTTTGTTCTTCCCCAGGCGGCGGCGTCCAGCATAGTGGTGACTATGAATTGCCGGACGCTGCTCAACTTTTTCGAACACCGCTGCTGCACGCGCGCGCAGTGGGAAATTCGGGGCGTGGCGCGCTCCATGCTGAGTTTGTGCCGCGAGGTGTTGCCCGAGGTGTTTCGTCACGCCGGCGCGCGTTGCGAACGTCTGGGCTATTGTCCGGAAGGGGAAAAGTTTACCTGCGGACGCTACCCGTTGCCGGAACGCCGTTGACGTTTCGGGGCTCGTTTGCCTGCGAGAAAGAAGCGTCGTCACGTTTGCGTTCCAGGCTTTGCGCCATGTGGGAGGGGGCGTATGTTCTCCGCGGCGCGGCGTCAAAAAGCCGCTCGAGTTCGGGCGGCTTTTTGCGGAAGCGCGTCTCAGGCGTTTTCAGACCGCGTGTCCCAGAGCGGGCAGCAGTTTTTTACTGACAGCAGCCTTCATGCGTTCAGCGTCCAGGGGTTGCGAGGCGAACTGTTCCAGTGCGAGAATGGCCTGATGGATGAGCATGCCGAGGCCGTTCATGGTCTGATGTCCCCGCCGTTCCGCCTCTTTCAGAAGTCTGGTTTTGAGCGGGCGATAGATGAGGTCGCAGACCGGGGCGGATGAAGGCAGCGCGTCGAGAAAATCGAAGCTTTCGAACTGCGAGGGAACGCCCTGCATGCCCAGCGGCGTGCAATTGATGAAGAGTTCCGCGCGTTTCAGAACGTCGACGAATCGTTGATCCTGGAGGGGTATGACGCTCACCCGCGTTGAAGCGCGGGCGAGTTCTTCCGCTTTGGCCGGCGTGCGGCAGCAGACGGCGATGTTTTCCACGCCTTGCGCGGCCAGCTTGAGAACCACGGAGCGCGCGGCTCCGCCCGCGCCATATACGACCACGCGTTTGCCTTCCGGGCGCACGCCTTCGTCATGCAGAGAGCGAAGGAAGCCTTCGCCATCGGTGTTGTGGCCATGAAAGCGACCGTCGCGGATGACCACGGTATTGACGGCGCGGTACATGCGCGCGTCGTCGGAAAGCGTGTCCATGAGCGGCACGAGATCGGTTTTATGCGGCATGGTGGCGTTGAATCCCGCCAGGTTCAGGTCGGGCGCGCCGGGCAGCCACGCGGCTACGGTGCCGGCGGGCACGCGTATGCGTCCATACGAACAGCGTATGCCGAGTTCATCAAGCATGGCTTGCTGAATGAGGGGGGAAAGACTGTGTTCAATGGGATCGCCGATGACGGCCAGTTGTTTTCCGTCCAGAATATGGCTCATGGGAGACTCCGAAAGTCAGGCGTTGGCGACGCGGCGATAGTGGCGCAGAATAAGAAGGATACGATTCTTCAGGGTCCGCGGACCGCCGTGATTGGGAACGGTGACGTCGGCGTAGCGACGGTAGAGGGAGATGCGGTCGGCGTACAGTCGGAAGAGTTTGTCTTTGTCGTTCTGCACCAGCGGCCGGTCGCCGAGTGTGGTGGATCGCAGAATGCGCGAAGGATGCCGGTCGATGAAGAGAATGAGGCCGTTTCTGGCCAGTTCTTCCATATTTTCTTTGCGCAGAATCATGCCTCCGCCCGTGGAAATGACGGAACCTTCCCTGGCGGCGGCGTCTTTGGCGCAGGCCGTCTCGATATCTCGGAAACCCGATTCGCCTTCCTCGGCGAAGATTTGAGGAATGGATCGTCCTGTTCTGGCTTCGATCATGGCGTCGGTATCCAGAAGCGGCATGCGAAGCCGTCGGGCGAGACGTTTGCCGAGCGTGCTTTTGCCGCAACCGGACAGCCCGATGAGCACGAGATTTTTTTTCATGAAAGCACCCCCGGGATTTCCGTAAGAGCCAGCGCGCAGGCCGCCTCGATGACGGGAACGGCGCGGGAGAGGATGCAGGGATCGTGGCGTCCGCTGATGACGAGTTTTGCCGCCTGACCGGTGCGCATGTCCACGGTGTCCTGTTCCACGCTGATGGAAGGAGTGGGTTTGACCACCACCGTGAAGACTACGGGCATGCCGTTGGAAATGCCGCCGTTGATGCCGCCGTTGTTGTTGGTGCGGGTTTGCGGCTCGTCGCCGGGCGTGAAGGCGTCGTTGGCTTCACTGCCGCGCATGGAGGCGAAGTCGAATCCCGCGCCGAAGGACAGCCCCTTGACGGCGGGCACGGCGAAGATGTGTCGGGCGATGGCGGTTTCAATGTTCTCGTCGAAATCCGGGCTTCCGAGACCGGCGGGCAGGCCCAGGGCGAAACACTGAATGAGACCGCCTACGGAATCGCCGTCGGCGCGGGCGTCGAGAATGGCCTGGCGCATGGCCGCTCCGCGCGCGTCGTCGATGACGGGGAATTCTTTGCCGCCCGCGGCGCGCAGGGCGTCCGCGTCAGGTCTGGCGAGATCGAGGGGCGCGTCGTCTATGCCCGCCGTCTGACGGATGCGGGCCAGCACTTCCACGCCTTTCTGACGAAGCGCCAGTTTAGCCACCGCTCCGGCGAACACCAGGGGAGCCGTGAGTCGACCGGAAAAATGTCCGCCGCCGCGATAATCTTCAAAGCCCCGATAGCGCAGATGCGCCGTGAAATCGGCGTGTCCCGGTCGAGCCAACCAGCGCGTGGAGGCGTAGTCGCGGGAACGGGTGTCGGTGTTTTCTATCACGCCGCACAAAGGCGTGCCGCAGGTTTTGCCTTCGAATACGCCGCTCAGAACGCGAACGGCGTCTTTTTCATTCCGGGCCGTGGCGAGAGGAGACTTGCCGGGGGCGCGCCGCGCCATTTCGTTCCGGATGAAGTCCATATCCATGGCAAGTCCCGAAGGAACCCCCTGAAGCACGATGCCGACAGCGGGGCCGTGGGATTCGCCGAACAGGCTGTAACGCATTATTTTTGTCCTTTTTTCAGTCCCATCTGGGCCGACTGGAGGGCCACCTTGCGGGCTTCCTCGTGTATTTTCTTTTTCTCTTCGCCTTCTTTCCACCACCAGCGGGCTTTGTGGAGGATAAGATCCACGTCGCCGGCCGCGGCCAGCGACAGCAGATTCCGGTACTGGCGCGTCATGGCCTGACTGTGGGGATTGGCTTCAAAAAGCCAGGTGAACAACGCGCCGTCTTCCATGAGCTGCTTTTCCGTGGAGTTCATGCGGCGCAGAAACGAGGGCGTTATGTACGGCAGGAGCGCGGGGTCTTCCGCTGTCATGGCGAAATACACCGCGCTCGTAATGAAATTCATGCCCTGTATTTTGGCTTCCGCGATGTCATGCTCTTCGGCCGTGGCGCGGAAAGTGACACAGCCGAAGCTCTGAAACAGGCTCTCCACGAATCGCGTGTCCTCTTCCGAAGCTCGTGCCCCAGGAACCACGGTGACCCGCAGTTCCAGTCCCTGGGCGGGCACGGGGCCGAACAGCGGATGCGTGCCCACCACGGGGCCGTCCCATAGGCTTTCCATGTGCTGCATGGGCAGTTCTTTTACCGAGGTGATGTCGGAAAGGATGGCGTTTGGTTCCATGAAGGGCCGGAGTATGGCTATGGTGTCGGCTATGGCCGTGGCCGGTATGCAGAGCAGCACCAGTCGCGCGCCCCGGCAAGCCTGAGCTACGGCGTCCCGTTCAAAGGGCAGATCCAGACCTTCAAGCGAAAGCGCGGGATTCTCGCCCAGCCGTTTCATAAGCATGGAGCCCATGCGGCCCCGGCAGCCGACGATGACGATGCGTTCGCTCATGCAAGCGCGCTCCACACGTTCCAGAACTCGGGGAAGGATTTCCGCACCACGGCGGGGTCGTCCACCACGACGCGCTGACCGCTCCCCAGACCGAGCAGCGACGCGGCCATGGCGATGCGGTGATCGTTGTAGGCGCGGAACACGGTGCCTTCGGGAATGGACGGCAGCTGCGGCCCCATGCCGTGCACCGTCAGAAAATCCTTGCCTTCTTCCACATGGACGCCGATGCGGGAAAGTTCCGCGGCGCAGGCGGCGATGCGGTCGCATTCCTTGATGCGCAGATGGGCGATGTTTTCCAGCCGCGTGTCGCCGGAGGCGTAGGCCGCGGTCATGGCCACGGTGGGCACCAGATCGGGGCACGCGCCCATGTCCACGGTGACGCCGCGGAGGGCGGAAGGGCTGACGAGAATGCCGTCGTCGCGAACCTCGACGGACGCGCCCATGGTGCGCAGAATGTCCAGAATGGCGCGGTCCCCTTGGAGAGAGTCGGCGCGCAGTCCGGTGACCAGCGAGCTTTCCCGTCCCACGGCTCCGGCGGCGAGCAGGTAGGACGCGCCGGACCAGTCGCCTTCCACCCGATATTCGCCGCTTTGATACGCGCCGGGATTCACGGTGACGCGGAGTTCTCCGGGGCGCGCTTCGGTCACGCTCTTCCACGGCGTTTCGCGCCAGACGGTTCCGTCGAGCGTTTCCACGACAAAGGCGACGCCGAAATCTTCCATCACTTGCAGCGTCAGTCCCACATAGGGCCAGGACACCACTTTTTTCCCGGTGAGGGAAACGCGCAGCGGCGCGCGGCAGAAGGGAGCGGCCAGCAGCAGTCCGGAAAGAAACTGGCTGGATTCGTCGACGCTCATGTCCACGTCGCCGCCGGAAAGGCCGTCGGCGGTGAGGACGAGGGGGGGATAGCCTTCCTTCCCTTCAAAGTCGACGCGCGCGCCGAGGGCGCGGAGAGCCGCGGTCAGCGCGCCGATAGGGCGTTCGTGCATTCTTTCCACGCCGTGGATGCGGAATGAGCCGCGTCCGGCGGCGAGCACCGCGGTGAGCAGACGGCAGGTGGTGCCGGATTCGCCCACATAGCAGTCAGCGGGAACGTCCGCTCCGCCTTGGGGGCCGCGTTCCATGCCCCTGACGCGCCAGCTCCCGTCGCCCAGATCTTCCATGACGGCTCCCGCCGTATGGAGAATGTCGCGGGTGCGCTGGAGATCGACGCTGGAGAGCGCGTGATGAACCAGCGAAACGCCGCGAGCCAGGGAGGCCGCAATGAGCGTGCGGTGGGAAACGGATTTGGACGCTGGGGCCTGAAGGGTAATCATGAATCAGAATCCTGTGGTGTTGGCGGTTGAGTCGAGGCGGGGTCCTTCGGGGTAGCAGCCCAGCACGCGCGCGGAGTTGCAGCAGGCCCGCAGATCGCTGATGAGATTCGCGCGGCCGGCGGAGGAGAGGTCGCACTCCACGTCGGCGAAGAAAATGTAGTTCCAGCAGGATCCCTTCATGGGGCGCGATTCCAGCTTGGTCATGTTCACGCCGTGGGCGGAGAACACGTTCAGCACGTCGCTGAGGGTTCCGGCCCGGTTGGGCACGGTGAAGAGCAGGGACGACTTGAAGTTCGCCTCTTCTTTTGTCCGTTCGTTTCCGGCAGGGGCTTCTCCGGCGCGGATGACGACAAAACGCGTCCAGTTGGAGGCGTCGTCCTGAATGTTGTCGGCCAGCGAGGACATATTCAGCTTTTCGGCCATGCTGCGATGCCCTATGGACGCCGCGCCTTCTTCGCGGGACGCGCGCCATGCGGCGGCGGCCGTGGATTCCGCGGACACGAGCCGGGCCGAGGGCAGATGCGCGCGCAGCCATGCGGCGCACTGACCGAGAGGCTGCGGATGGGAGTAGACGGTTTTTACGGCGTCCAGAGAGTTTTCCCGACTGAGCAGACTGTTGGCGATGCGGGAATAGAATTCGGCCTGGATGGTGACCTCGTACTGAGAGAAGAGATCGAAGCTCTGCGCGATGGTGCCGTGTATGGAATTTTCCAGAGGAATGACGCCCACATTGAACTGCCCGAGGCTGACCCCGCGGAAGATTTCGCAAAAATCGCGGCAGGGGGCGAAGGTCATGGATTCGCCCAGAAAGTCTCTGGCCGCGAAATAGGAAAACGTGCCTTCCGGGCCGAGATAGGCCACGGTACACGGTTTTTGCAGCGAGCGCGAGGCGGAGAGCACAGCGCGCCAGATGGAGACGATATGCTCCGCCTTCAGCGGTCCCTGATTGCGTTCGGCGAGCCTTTCCAGAAGCCGGGCTTCCCGGGCGGGATCGAACACTTTGCCCGAAACCTGTTTCTTGGCCTGACCTATGGCCACGCTGAGACGAGCGCGCCGGTTCAGCAGTTCCAGCAGAGTGGAGTCCACGTCGTCGATTTGTTCGCGCAGTTCCGCGAGACCCGGAATCTGGAAAGGCTCTTCCATGCTTTATTTCTCCTGTATGTCTTCCTTGATGCGCATGCCGAAATGGCGTCCGGCTTCGTCGGTGCGACAGAGCACCTTGTCGCCGGGCTTCAGCGTCACCACGCTTACGGGGGAGCCGTCCGGAGCGGTGAGTCGTATGGTTTCGGCGTTCTGCAGGAACACCGCGCCCGTTTTGTCGCCGATTTTCGCTTCCACGAGCAGCATGGGCCGCACTTCTATTTTCACTCTTCCGGCGGTGGCCAGCGTGGTCGCGCCGGTGTAATCCACCACCAGCATTTCCGTGCCGGCCTTCACTTCGGAGAGATAGGTCGTGGCGTCGCCGGGGAGGCGGACGTAGGCGTGCACCGCGCCCGCGTTCACGCGGAAGGGGCGGGAGGCAACGTATTCGTTGTGTTCCGTTTCCGCGTGAACAAGGAAGGTAAACGCGCTGGAGTTGCCGACCAGCATGCCCTGACCGCGATGGAGCATGGACATGGTGTCGATGCACACGCGGTGGCCGAGTCCGGCGGGTTCCACGCGGGTGATGACGGCTTCCTGAAGTTCTTCGCGTTCCCGGCTGATTTTGCAGCGGGCCACGATGTCCTTGAGGTCGCCGATGGCCTGGGGCAGAACCACGATGCCCTGCACGCCGCGCTGAAGTATGCCGGAGGCGAGCACGGCTTCTTCGAGGTTGCCGGCTTCGGCCGTCACGTTGTCGCACTGAGCGAGGAGATTTTCCACGGGGATGATTTCCCATCCTCTGGCGAGGACTACCTGTTTGCCGGCGCGGAGAGCGTCGCGGATTTCTTCCTCGTCGGCTTTGGAGGCCATGGATCGGGAGGGCATGTCCTCTTCCGCGATGACGGGAGTGCGGGAGAGCGCGGCGACGGAGGCCGTCTTTTCGGCGGGAACGATAACGCCGTCCACGCCGGATTCCAGCGCGAGAGTGACGTCGTTCTTATTGAAGGGCACGCTCTTGAAATAGATGTTCATGTCCTGTCGTCCTTTCGGCGTTAGTCTTCGCCCACGATGGCCATGGCGTCGTCCACGGAAGCGTTGGAATGCACGATGGCGTTCATGGCGCGCATGAGATCGACGCGGCGGGGATGTTCGAACACATTGCGGCCGATGGAAAGGCCCGCGCCGCCGGCCTGAAGGGAATCGTACACCATCTGAAGCAGCTTGCGGGTGGAGTCGATGCGTTCGCCGCCGGCGATGACCACGGGAGCGCAGCAGCACGCGGTGACGCGCTCGAAGCTTTCGGGGCTGCCGGTGTAGGAGACTTTGACGATGTCGGCGCCGAGTTCCGCTCCCACGCGGGCGCAGTGAGCCACGACGTCGGTGGCGAAGCTGTCGCGGATGAGGCCGCCGCGGCCGTAGAGCATCATGAGCAGAGGCACGCCCCAGCGGTTGCAGTGATCGGCGATGACGCCCGCGGTGTTGAGCATTTCGCGCTCGTTGGGATCGCCAAGATTGAGGTGGACGGACACGGCGTCGGCGCCGAGGCGAATGGCTTCTTCCACCGTGCCGGTGAGCACCTTGGTGTTGCCGTTGGGGGAAAGTTCCGTGGAAGCGGTGATGTGCATGATGAGGCCCAGATCCGCGTTGGCGTCAGCGCAGCCGGAAGCCCGGATGAGTCCCTTGTGCATGAGCACGGCGTTGGCGCCGCCTTCATTCATGTCGTCCACGGCCTTGCGGATGTCCACGAGTCCGTCGGGCGCGCCGATGGTCATGCCGTGATCCATGGGAACGATGATGGTGCGCTTGGTATCGGGATTGAAGATGCGGGTCAGTCTTTTCTTGGTGCCGAGTTCCATAAGGCGTTCCTTCTTGTTGAACGTTGTGGGCTGCGTGGCGGCTACAGCATACAAAAAGGGCCGCCGGCTTGTTTCGCCTGCGGCCCGAAGTTTGCAAACTGAGGTTGTCAGCAATCCTTCCGACCACAGGGCCCGGTAAAATAAAAGTAGAAACCAAAGGTAAAGCCGTTG
>CALUUX010000064.1 GCA_944324085.1 uncultured Mailhella sp.
ACGGCACCCCCACGCTGCTCAACATCTCCTGCTACGATAAGGGCTGGCTCATCAAGGCCAAGCCTGAAGACATGGCTTCCGTGGACGCTCTGCTCTCCGCCGACGCCTACAAAGCCGCGCTGTAAGCGACGCTCCTCATTAAAAAAGCTCCCTTCAATGAAGGGGGCTTTTTTTGCGCGTTCGCTACTCCGACGGCGCGCCGCTGATGAGCCAATTTCTTCAGGCTCTTGAACTTTCCTGTCGGGACGCTCTCCTGCCGCCGAGCCCCAGTCTTTTCATTTTCCGCTGCAACGTGCGCATATTGATTCCCAACCGCTGCGCCGCCTCGCCTCGATGCCAACGACAGGCTTCCAACGTTCTGCGGATGATCGTTTCTTCCAGATGAAGCGTCGCTTCCTCCAGCGTGACCCCGGCTTCCAGCTCCTGAGGCAGCGCGGCTGTGAACAAGCGCGCCGCCTCGCCGAGAGAATCCAGCGCGGCTTCCCCGAACGCCGCGTAACGATCAAGAAAATTGTACAATTCTCGCACGTTGCCCGGCCACTGATAGCGTTCCATGGCCAGACGGACGTTGAGCGGAATGTCCACCTGCATGCCTCGTCTGTCCCGCCACGCCGCAATGAGCAGCGGGAGATCGCTCAAACGCTCCCGAAGCGGCGGCAACGTAATGGCAAGCACATGCACGCGATAGTAGAAATCGGCGCGCATCCTTTTTTCCTTCACCATCTTACGGAGATCCTGATTGGTCGCCGCCACAAGACGGAACGAAGAGATTTTCGGCGTATGACTGCCTACGGGCGTGTACATCTTATTTTCCAAGGTCCGCAGCAGCTTCACCTGAAGATGCAACGGCAACTCCCCTATTTCGTCGAGAAACAACGTGCCTCCGTCAGCCGCGGCAATGTAGCCCTCCTTGCTGCCTGTGGCGCCGGTAAACGCTCCCTTGGTATGGCCGAAAAACTCGCTTTCGATGAGCGACTCGGGAATCGCTCCGCAGTTCACCGGAATATACGGCCCCTTTCTGCCGCTCATGGCGTGAATGGTGCGCGCGGCCACATCTTTGCCGGAACCGGTTTCCCCATAGATGATGACGTTGGTGTCCGTTTCCGCCGCCTTGAGGATGAGCTCGTACACGCGTCGCATGCTGTCGCTCTGCCCCACAAGATCGCCCAGACCGAACAGATTGGCCGACGAGGCGCGAAACTGTCTGTTTTCTTCGCGCAGACTCAGTTCCATGAGCTTCTGTTCGCTCACGTCCATAATCAGGCCCTCAAGGTACCACAGACCGTCGTCCGGCCCGTACACGCCTTCGCCCTGATCCCAGACCCATTTGGTCACGTTTCCGGGCAGAAGAAGCCGATACATGACCTGATAAGGCTCATGCGCAATAACGCGATCGTATATTTCCTGCCTCATGCGGACCAGATCGTCCGGATGCGTCATGCGTTCGATAACGTTCTGATTCTGCCCCAGAAGAACGCTGGGGGCCATGCCTATCAGACGCTGACTTCCTTCGCTGACGAATTCCAGCACATACTCAAAATGCTGCATGCCGTCCTTTTCCACGACCTTTTCCGCACGGCAGCGGTACACCATGCCTGGAATATGCGTAAGAAGACGATAATAACTTTCTTCCACAGTAGGGGCGAAATACGGATGCTCCATCTTGTTCTCCGCGCTGCGGCTTCAGGTTTTACACGAGGCGTTTTTTACTGGATTTTCCTCGGTTCTAAGCTCCAGCGCACGGAGCGTCAAGCCAGCGTATCCCTTCTTCCCAATCATACCTCGTCCAGAGGCTGGCAAAAAGACGCTAAAAGGGGTATGAACAGGCTGACTATGACTCAGACGACAGATCGCATCCATCGCCCCATTTCGGAGGGAGCCGCCATGCCGCGCAAGCAACAATACTCCATCGGTGAACTAAGCCAGCTTTGCAACGTATCCAAAAAGGCTCTCCGCTTTTACGACAAAATCGGCCTCATTTCCTCTCTGCGTCACGACTACAACAACTACCGCATGTACACGCACGACGAACTTCTGCTCGTACCGGTGTTGAAATACTACAAGCAGATGGGCTTTAAGCTCGATGAAATGCGCCGATTCATTTCCGGCCGTCACGGCAATGTGTACGGCGCGCTTCGCACGGCGTTCGAGCAGAAGCTGGACGAACTGCGCAAGGCGCAGATCGAATTGAAACGATGCGAGGAATCCGTGCGCGACTGGCAGGATCTGATTCGAGAGGCGGAGCTCGTCATCGCCGACGGCGTGCGCGAAGTCGCGGTCAAATATGTGGAAAGCGCGCAGCTGCTGTTTCAGGAACAGCCTTTTGACGGCGACATCAAATCCGCCATCATCAATCTCGACTTCATGAACTATGTGGAAAAAACCAGCAACGCCATTACCGGTCCGGTGTACATTCACTTTTCCAGCATTCGGGACAGAATGGCCGGCAATCCCCAGACCATCCGCATCATGCAACAGGTGCTGGAACCCTGCGGAGGAGGCGGACGCGTGGATTTCGGCGGATGCATGATGGCGTCGTGCTATCACATCGGTCCGCACGAAAGCATACACGAAACGTACGAAAAATTCATCGGATGGATACATCGCCACGGATACGCCATGGACGACGACTGCTACGAACGCTACGTTTCCGACTATTGGACCACAAGCAACGCCGATTTTCATGTGACGGAACTGCTGGTCAAAGTGAGCCGCAATCCGCAGTAGCGCGCTCAAGTCGGGCGTTCACGCCCCTTCCACCGCGGCGCGCAAAGCCTCCATGCCCTCGCCCCGCGTCACGCTGACGCAAAACATCTCCCTGACGCCGGCGTTTTCCAAAAATCTGCGCGCGCGTCGGACATCCGCCTCCGGCAAGTCAATCTTGGTAATCACGCCTATCACGCGTCGATTGAACATGGACGCGAACGCGGGAGGAATCTGACAAGAACGCCGAGTCGCGTCCTGGACAAAGGCCAGCACGTCGCAATCGGCGGCAGCGGTGATGAGCGCGGGATAAAAACGACGGTTTTCCAGAAATTCGCTGGGCGTGTTGACGAAATTGCGGAAGAAATCCACGGCCAGCACCTTGCGCGACGCATAGTCCTCACGAGAAAGCGCGCGGATAAGCGAGCTCTTGCCGGATTTCCACTCTCCTATGAGCATGATTCGCTGCATCTCAGGTGCGGGTCATGTCGACCGAAGCGTAATGAAGCACGCCGTCAAAATAAGCGATGACGCTCCGAAGCGCGGCTTCCACGCTGGCCACGTCGCCTACCAGCAAGAGCGAGCCGCCGAAACGGTCCAGAAATCCTATCTCCACCGAGCCGGACTTGGTGGCGATATCGGCGGCGATAATGACGCCTTCCGCCGGAGTGATGGTCAGTATGCCGAGAGCGTCGCTGACGCTGTCGTCCAGCCCCAATTTAAGATAGATGCCCCTGTTGGGGCTGGCTATGACATGGGCGAGCGTAATCTGTTTGCCGGGAACGTATTCCTGGATGACTCGCTGTTTCGGTTCATCCGTCATTCTGCCCATGATCCTGCCCTCATACGCCGTCGGCCGAAAAACGGGGGAGAAGACGGCGTTCTCCCCCGCGCGTTGTCATTAACCGAGAAGATGCTTCTTGAGATCTTCGCTGGGCGAAGGTATGACGATGTGACTGAGCACGGGGCCACCTCCTTCCGCGCCAACGGTGGCCACGCCGGCGTCGACGGAAGCCTGCACGGAGCTGACTTCGCCCGTCATGACGATATACGCCTTGCCTCCGAGACCGGAAGCGAAACGCAGCTCGATCAGGTGCACCTGACCGGCCTTGGCCGCGGCATCGGCGGCGATGACGCAGGCGGCGGTAGTGCAGGTTTCAATGCAGCCCAACGCGTCTATGCGGGGACAGACGCCGGTGCCGTTCATGGCCGGAATCACGCTTTCATGCACGCTGGGGATGACAAACCAGTCCACCACCATGTCGGCGCCGATTTCGCGACCGTGAGACACGGAACTCTTCACCGCGCCGGTGTCGCCGGTGACAATGACAAGATAACGGCCCGGGCATGTGGGACGGGCGAGGACAAGCTGGACCTCGGCGGCCTTGACCATTTCGTCGGCGACATGCATGCCCGCGCTGATGCTGTTCAGTTCCACGCAGCCGATAGTGCGTAATTTCATCGCTAGTTCCTCACGCCTTGATAGTTATCATTCCGTCCGCAACGGACTCCACCACGCCGTCGATGCTGGCATGCACCCTCGCGCCCATGGCCTTTTCAGGAATCTCGCCGATAAGGTCGCCGCGCTTCACGGTCGCGCCTTCGGCCACGACGCACACGGCTGGCGCGCCGATATGCTGGCGCAGCGGAATACGCACCCTGGAAGGAATGAACTCCCCGACATAACCGGGATGCGTGTCATAGTCCACAAGATCCAGCCGCTGAAGAAGACGCGCCGTAGGCACGCGACGTTCCTCGCGGAAGGGATTCGTTTCCAGAGGCTTTCCGGAAGACGTCCATTTGACGCCCGCCTTCATGAGTTCTTTCTTGATCTGCGCGTTCACTTCGCGCGGGGAAACCAGCATGGGGCAGGCGAACTTTTCGCACAGACCGCACTCGGAACACAACAGGGCTTCCTTGGCGATGTCGCTTTCCAGATCCTGTCCGGCAAAGACGCGCATCAGCTTGTGCGGATGCAGCGCATGGCCGAGCAGATGACGCGGGCAAAGATCGGTGCAGCGGGAACACTGACAGCAGACCGTGTTGGTGATCTGCCGCACGCGGACGGGATCCATGACCTTGCGCACCACCACGTTGTGATCCGGAGGAAGCACCAGAAGACCGCTGGTGGTTTTGGTGACCACGGCAGAAGACGCGTCCGGCAGCACCTTGCCCATCATGGGACCGCCGTCCACCACGCGGTACTCGGCAATAGTGGCCCCGCCGGCAAAGGCGATCACGTCGGCCACGGGCGTGCCCACGGGCACCTTGACCACCATGGGCTGGCGCACTTCGCCGGCCACGGTGAGATAGCGTTCCGTCACGGGAACTCCGTCAAGCGCGCGCGCCACGTTGTAAAGCGTTTCCACGTTGCTGACCACCGCCCCGACCTGAAGAGGCAGGCCCCGTTCCGGCACGGTGCGGCCCAAAGCCTCATGCACCAGCACCTGTTCGTCGCCAGCGGGATAGAAATCTCCAAGCTCGAAGGCTTCGAGTCTGCCGCGAGGATCGCGGGCCACCGCGGCGCGCACCGATTCCATGGCCTTGGCGTGTTTGCCCTTCAGGCAGACCACGCCCTTCTTGGCTCCGGTGCAGTCCATGACCGCCTCCAGACCGCGGATCATGGTCTCGACCTCATGTTCCATAAGGTACGGATCGCTCATGAGCAGGGGCTCGCACGAAGCTCCGTTCACAAGAACGGTGTCCACAGTGGCGTCGGCCTTGACATGCGTAGGCAATCCGGCGCCGCCCGCGCCGACGACACCGGCTTCCCGTATTCTGTCAACTATCTGATTTCCCATTGTTCTGTCCTCTGGCATGGTATGGCGTCAGCAAAACGTCCGCACGGCGGCTTTTGCGTTCTTCCTCGTCCCGAAATCCGTGGTTTACCAGGCCTGTTCAAAAAGAAGCCTGATGTCCGAAATGGACGGCCTGCGGGGATTGCTCTTCGTGCACATGTCGTCCAGCGCGTGGGCCGACATGGCGTCGAGCGCGGCCCGGAACGCCGCTTCCTCCACCTTGAGATCGCGGATGCGGGCGGGTATGCCCATGGCCTCATTCAGGCTGCGGACAGCCGTGATGAGACCGTTTGTGCCCTCTTCCACATTGGCGTGAGGCAATCCTATGACGCGCGCAAGCTCACGATAACGGACTCCCGCGTCAAAACTGTTGAAACGTATGGCGTGCGGCAGCAGCACGGCGTTGGCCAGACCGTGAGGAATGTGGAACTGACCGCCCAGCGCGTGCGCCATGCTGTGCGTAATGCCGAGCCCGCTGTTGTTGAAGGCCATGCCGGCCATGCAGGAGCCGAGAAGCATCATCTCTCTGGCCTGCATGTCTTCCATCTGCTGGTACGCCTTGAAAAGGAAGGAAAACACATACCGTATGGCCTGGACGGCGAGAATGTCGGTAAAGGCGTTGTTGTCGCGAGAGGTATAGGCTTCCACGGCATGCGTGAGCACGTCCATGCCGGTGGCCGCCGTCACCGAAGGCGGCACGGTGCGGGTGAAACGGGCGTCGAGAATGGCCACGTCAGGAATGAGCAGCTCGTCGTTGAGCGGAATCTTCACGCCCTGTGCCTTGTCCGTAATCACGGAGATGGCCGTGACTTCGGAACCGGTTCCGCTGGTGGTGGGTATGGCGACAAGAAGTGGACGGGCAAGCTGGGGCGCGGCCTTGCGCGCGAAAAAGGCGATGGCCTTCGCGGTGTCGATGGCGGAACCGCCGCCGAGCGCCACAAGAAGATCGGCCCGGCTGGACACGAATTCCACCGCGCCCCGCTTCACCGTTTCCAGAGAAGGATCGGGCTCCACATGGGAAAAGATGCGGTGAGGAATGTCCCGCCGTTCCAGATGGCTGGTGATCTGATCGGCAAAACCGCTTTTGACCATGAAAGGATCAGTCACCACAAAGGCGCGGGTACAGGGCAGTTCCTCCAGGGTATCAAGGGCGTACTTGCCGTAGCAGATTTTTGTCTTTCCGTGGAACTGAGTCACGCTGGTTCTCCGCGAAATTTGCTTGAACGATGGTGGATGGGGCCGAAATGCCCGACGCGCTCGCGGCGCGTTGACTTCACGCGACGCTTTCGACGCGCGACCCGCGTCTTCCTTCTCGCGGCTCGGACGGCGTTCGAAACGGTTTACGCCAGCCCGCGGGGCGAAACGGAACGACCGGGATCGGACATCCGTTCCGGGGAAGAAGGCTCACCGCCCTCCTCCCCGGAGCATGCGGGCGACGCCCGCCCGTTATTATTCGGCGGTTTCGGGACGATGCGGCAGAATCATTTCCACTTCGACGTGAGGACGAGGAATGACATGCACGCTGCGCAGTTCGCCGACGCGTTCCGCCGCCGCGGCTCCGGCGTCGGTGGCGGCCTTCACCGCGCCCACGTCGCCGCGCACCATGACGGTGACCAGTCCGCCGCCGACCTGTTCGCGGCCGATCAGGGTCACGTTGGCGGCCTTGACCATGGCGTCAGCGGCTTCAATGGCTCCGACAAGACCTCTCGTTTCAATCATGCCAAGTGCGTCCAGTTTCATCATTGTCTCCTTATCTTGCTTGCGTTAGGGGCGTGCCTGCGGCACGATACGGGGTTTTCGTCATGCGCCTGGCGCATGCGTCAGATGTTGTCCCTGATGGTTTTGAGAGCTTCCACGGTCATGCTCCGCACCTGTTCGGGATCGGTCACGCCGTACTGCTTCCGAAGCATGGAGGCCACGGCTATGGACAGGCTCTCGAGACTGCTCGCGGTAGTAAAGGGCGTTCCTTCCTCCGGGCCGACAAAAAAGGTCTTTCCGGCTCCGCAGCCGCCCCGACAGGCCGCCTGCGGCTGAACCGCCGGCGCCGGTTCCTCACCGTACACGACGCTCACGCCGCGCCGATGCAGCTCATCCTTTGCGCCCGGAGTCAGAATTCTGTTCCGGCTCACATAGAGCTTTCCGTCCTGACGGCAGATGAAAGCGTCGAGATTCTCCACACTTATCAGTTCTTTTTTCATGTTTACCTCACTGCGCCCGTCAAGGCCCTCGCCAGCGACTCGGCGGGATTGGGAATGACAACGGCTTCCAAGAGTCTCGATCCAAGCACTTCTCCGGCTGCGTCCACGGCTTCGCGCACGGCGGCGACGTCGCCGCCGAGAACAAAGAACGACTTTCCGGCGATGCCCTGACCGGACACAAATTTCAGCAGGCGGACTTCCGAACGCTTCACGGCCTTATCGGCGGCGTGAATGCCCGGGGAAACAAAACGGCACTCCACCACGCCCAGAGCTTCTCCCGGCATGGCCGGTTCGCTGCGCTTGAGCGCGGCGATCAGCTGGGGCGACACATGGGAAATGACAAAGGAACCGGTCAATCTTTTTCCCGATTCCCGGGCCAGTCCGACGGACGTCTCCACGGCCTCGCGGTCACCCGCGACATAGATGAGGAAACGGCCGGAACACAGCGTCGCGGCGCGCACAAGCTCCACGCTGGCCACCTTGACCATGCCGTCGGCCAGTTCCACGCCGGAAGCGATGCTCCCCACTTCCACAACCCCGAGACTGTCCATGTCCACCTCACAGGCCCTTTGTGATCTCTACTTCGTCCAGGATGCCCACAATGGCGGCGTCCATGGGAATGTCGGACGAGGCGAGAGCCATGCGCGCGGAAGAACCGGTCACCACGAGCACCTGCTCGCCTATGCCCGCGCCCACGCAATCGGCGGCGACAAGGCTTTCGTGCCGCATGCCGTCCGCAGGGTCAATGCGCTGCACGACCATGAGCTTGAAGCCGTTGAGCGACTCTTCCTTCTTGGTGGCCCACACGTTGCCGATCACAATGCCAATAATCATCCGCTGTCCCTATCCTTCTTTCACAATGCGCACGCGCAGAACGTCCGCCGTTTCCGCCGCAAGCGGCGTGACGTTGGCCTTAGCGGGAACGATCAGCGCGCGACGCCCCTCGGCTCCGGCCCGTTCCACCATGGCGGCCGTTATCAGCGTTTCCCTCACTCTCGCGCTTTCGGGTTTCCAGGGGCGGAATTCCTTCAACCCGTACCCGGCCAGCGTTTTCTCATAGGACACATACAGATCGTACAGCGGCCCGGGCGCGGTGTCGACATAGGAACGGTAAGCGAATTCCAGCACTTCCACGGTCTCGCCCCGCAGCAGCAACCCGAGCGTTTCCTTCATGCAGGGCGAAGAGGCCCGCCCGGCGGCAAGATCCGCCATGTCGGAACAGGATAACGACGGCAGAAGACGCCGTTCCGGCGTTCTTCCTCCGTTATCCTCGCCGAGAAAGAGCACGTCCGCCCCGTTCGCGTAGAAGGGAGCCATCAACGCGCCCACGCGCTCGGCGAGCGACGTCTCTCTGGAGGCGAGCACCATCACGCAGGGCTTCGCCCCGCCGGACGCCGTTCGCTCCAGAACTTCCCGAACGACGGCGCGAACCAGTTCCTCCATGTCCATCATCGCGTCTCTCCGTACGCCCTACCGATCCGCCGCGCAGTTGAGCGCGATGCCAAACGGCGTGACCAGAAAAGGATTGGAAGGCTTGCACACCGTTTTGCCCGTTTCCTTGGCGATGATCGATTCCATGTCCTTCAGGCAGCAGGTGCCGCCCACCAGATAAATGACCGACACGTCGCGACCGGCAATGTGCCTGTTAATGATGGAAGCCATCTTTTCCAGCACCGGCTTCACCACGGGAAGAATTTCCTTCTGTCTCGCGGGATCCTTCTTGATTTCCTCGGCCTCTTCGAAGCTGACGCCGTAATTGCCGGCCAGCACCAGAGAAAGGTGCGTGCCGCCGGTGGGCTCGTCGGCCACATAGACCACCTTGCCGTCCTTGAGCACGGAAAGACCGGTGGTGCCGCCGCCGATATCCACGATGACGCCGTTCTCCACGCCTAGGACGGCGTTGGCGGCCGTGGGCTCGTCAAGAATGGTCACCACGTTGAGCCCCGCGCTCTCCACCACATGGCGATGCGTGGCGCATTCGCGCTCTCCCGTTCCCGGAGGAACGGCGATGGCGGCCGTCTCCAACTCCCGTCCGAGACGTTCCTCGAGCTGCCGGACAAGCTTGCTCACGATGCGCGTCGCGCCGGTGTAATCCACCACCAACCCGTCGCGCACCACCTGCGCGAACTCCAGAGCGCAGCCCACGGGCCGCCCTTCCCCATCGACCACGACCACCACGATATACGCGGTGCCAAGGTCCACGCCCACGAAAAGGCGTTCTCCGGGGCCGGGTTTGGCGGGATGAGCGATGCGCTCTTCAAGTTCGCCTATCCGGCGGTCGACGGCCTCAATGTTCATGGCCCTGTCCCGATCTTGCCACAATGACGCCGTCCACGCCCTTCTTCCAGCCGGAAGCGTTGCCTTCGTCGGCGTCGATGTGCATGGCGAGCTTGAACTTGTCGCTCACGCGCACCAGCACGTCTTCGAACACCACCGGGCGTTCGGTGCCGAGACGCACGCTCACCATGTCCTTATCGGACACGCCGAAACGCGCCGCGTCCTCGGGGGCCATGTGGATGTGGCGGGCCGCCACGATGACGCCCTCTTCCAGACCGACAAGGCCGGTCGCCGAAGAAAGAAGAATGCCGGGAGAACCGGCCACGTCGCCGGACTGACGCACGGGAGCGTCCACGCCGAGAGCGCGGGCGTCCGTCTTGGAAATCTCCACCTGCGACTTGCCCCGGGAAGGTCCGAGAATGGCGACGTTGTCCATGACGCCCTTGGGGCCGATAAGGCGCACGCGTTCCTTGCACAGAAACTGGCCCGGCTGGGAAAGATCCCGGGCATGGGTCAGCGGCGCGCCGAACAGGGCTATGGCGTCCTTTTCACTGAGATGCACGTGGCGGGCGGAAAGCTCCACAGGCACGGGCCCGTCTTCGGGCGCGCAGGAATGGCACTGACCGGAAGGAGAGGCCATTTCCTTGAGCACGCAGGAAAGAATCTGCGCCACCACCTCTTTCATGGCTTGTTCGTTCATGTTTTCTCCGCTGAAGTGTCGAAGCGTCCGCGGCTCGCGGCCGGCAGACGCGGCGGAAGGCCGGAGCGGACGCTCCGGCCCTGTTCATGCCCTTACGCTTCCTTGTGAGGAAGAATGAGTTCCACTTCGGAATGAGGACGAGGAATGACATGCACGCTAACGAGTTCGCCGACCTTCTGCGCGGCGGCGGAACCGGCGTCCGTGGCGGCCTTGACCGCGCCGACGTCGCCGCGAACCATGACGGTGACGAGTCCGCCGCCTACCTGCACGCGGCCGATAAGAGTGACATTGGCGGCCTTGACCATGGCGTCGGCGGCTTCAACGGCGCCAACGAGGCCTCTGGTTTCGATCATGCCCAAAGCATTGGTGGAAGTCATGTCAGTCTCCTTAGGTTTTTCTCTGGTTCAAATGGTTGATCCGGATCCCGCGGGTCTGCGGGGTCAGGTTACATTACTTTCTTGAGTTCCGCGACTATCAGCGAAGTGATGGCGTTGATGTCGATGGAAGGATTGTTGCAGCAGCTTCCGTGCGGAGCCGCTTCGGCGTGACATTCATGCTGGCAGGGCGTGTTGCCGAGGTCATAGGCCACGCGGCGGATGTTCAGCAGATTCATGGGAGTCACGTTGTCGGAAGTGGCGCTGCCGCCCACCGCGCCGCAGCCCAGCGTGAAGGAGGGGAACAGACCGGTGGTGATGCCCACGCCGCCATGGGTGGAAGGCGTGTTCACCAGAATACGGGAAACGGGCTTCTTCAGACCGAATTCGCGAATGATTTCCTCGTTGTGGGAATGGATGGCCAGAGAGTGGCCGATGCCGCAGTTATGCAGCAGCGCGTGGCAGAGTTCGCAGGCCTGATGCCAGTCGTTGACCACGTAGAATCCCAGAAGAGCGGTGAGCTTTTCCTTGGAGAAGGGGAACTTGGGGCCGACGCCGGCTTCATCGGAAATGAGCAGGCGGGTGCCGGCGGGCACTTCGATGCCGGCGATTTTGGCGATGGTCTGAGCGTCGCGGCCCACGATGGCGGGGTTCATGGAACCGTTGCCGCGCTCCATGACGGCCTTCACCTTGGCGAGATTTTCACCTTCGAGGAAGAAACCGCCCTGCGCGATGAGTTCGCGCTTCACTTCGGCGGCGATGACCGCTTCGGTGACGATGGACTGCTCGGACGCGCAGATGGTGCCGTTATCGAAGGTCTTGCTGGTCATGATCTTGGTCACGGCGTCCTTGATGTCCGCGCTGCGCTCAATGAAGGCGGGCACGTTGCCCGCGCCCACGCCCAGAGCGGGCGTGCCGGAGCTGTAGGCCGCCTTGACCATGCCGGGGCCGCCGGTGGCGAGAATGAGGTCGGCGATCTTCATGAGTTCGGAGCTGCCCTCAATGGTGGGCACGCTGATGCAGCTCACCAGATCGGTGCTCACGCCGCAGCCGTGCAGGGCTTCCTTGATGATCTGCACGGTGCGGGCAATGCACTTCTTGGCCGCGGGATGCGGCGTAAACACGATGGCGTTGCCGGCCTTCAGGGAAATGAGGGTCTTGTAGATGACCGTGGAGGTGGGGTTCGTGGAAGGAATGATGCCCGCGATGACGCCGACGGGCACGGCGATTTCCACGATCTTGTTCACCTTGTCTTCACGGAGAACGCCTACGGTCTTCATGTCCTTGATGCAGGCGTAGACCTTCTCGCTGGCGAGGAGGTTCTTTATCTTTTTGTCCTGCGGCTTGCCGTAGCCGGTCTCTTCGTGGGCCATGACGGCCAGAGCCTCGGCCTGCGCGGCAGTGGCCTCGGAGACGGCCTTGACGACGGCGTCAATGCGCTCCTGCCCCAGCTGCGAAAACTCGGCCTGGGCGGCGCGAGCCGCGCGCACCAGGGATCGGGCTTCCTGAATGGACAACAAATCCTTGTCTACCATGGAACTACTCCTCTATTTTCCTGAAGCCTGCAATATGGCGGCAATCAGGGACTTTTTGTCGGCCGACGCGACGGCTTCTTCGGACATGGACAGGCCTTCCATGTTCCACGCCATCTGACGCAGCCGGTTCAGGCTCATTCTTTTCAAACGGGATTCCGCCGGAGTTCCCTCTCCCGTCGATTCGACGACCGGGGCCTTTTCCGTCAACACGGCGGACGTCGTTCCTTCAAACGCCGCGGTCGACGCGGGCGCGGAGGGTTCCGGCTCTTCGGGGCCGGCCGGGGGCGACGGCGGTTCGGGATCGTCCTCGCGCGGTTCCAGCAGCAGGATGGAGGCGAGCTCGTCATCCGGCCGGGGAATCACGTGCGTGGACACCAGCTCCGCCCCGGCGATGCGCAGAATGCAGGCCTTCGCGGCGTCCACGGACGCCTGCACGGCGGAAACCTCGCCCGCCACGGTGATGGTCACAAGGCCGCCCGTGGCAAGATTCTTTTCCAGAAGGCGCACATCGGCGGCCTTGAGCATGGCGTCCGCGCCCTCTATCGCCGCGAGCAGCCCTCTGGTTTCCACAAGTCCGAGCGCAAGCATGAAAAGCCTCCTCAGGATCAATGCCTGATCACCGTTACAGGGAAATCGTAATGCCTGATGATTTCCTCCACCCTTTCCAGATCGGCGTCGCTGAGGGCGGGATCGCCCGGCAGAGGATAGTCGCGGCCGAGCTGCGCGTACTTGTTGACGCCCAGCTTGTGGTACGGCAGCAGATCTATGCCCTTGCAGTTGCGATGATCCTTGTAGGGCGTAAGAAAACGCACCATGGCTTCAATATCGCGTTCGCCGTCGTTGACCCCTTTGAGCAGGGGCACGCGCACCTTGACGTTGTACCGGTTCTCAAACAGCCAGCGGAGATTTTCAAGAATGGGCTCGTTGCGAACGCCGGTGAGCTGATGATGACGGTCGGAATCCATGTGCTTGAGGTCGAACAGAAAAAGATCCGTCACTTCGGCGGCCTTCCGCACCACCTCGGGACGAGCGTATCCGCAGGTCTCGATGGCGGTGTTGATGCCGCGCTGGCGGCAGGCCGTCAGCAGATTGACGGCAGCCTCGGGCTGCATGAGCACTTCGCCGCCGCCCAGGGTCACGCCGCCGCCGGAACTCTGATAGAAGGGCCTGTCTTCCTCGATGACGTCCATGATCTCCGAAATGGTGCGATATTCTCCCGTCACGCTGAGCGCGGACTGCGCGCAGGCCTGTTCGCACTTGCGACAGCCCACGCACTCCACGTCGCGCCTGATGACGTGGCGGGAATTTTCCATGACATGAACGCCCGCGGGACACGCCGCGGCGCACGCTCCGCAATCCACGCAGCGATCCTTCTTGAAAAGAATCTGATAGCTGCGAAGCTGCCCTTCCGGGTTGGAGCACCAGAGACAACGCAAGGGACACCCCTTGAAAAAGACCAGCGTTCTGATGCCCGGCCCGTCATACAGATTGTACTTCTGTATGTTGAATATCAGCGCCTTTCTTTCCACCACGAAACGGCTCCGCTAGACTCGTCTTGTTCCTGACCGGCCGCGAACCGTCGATCCGCGGCCGGACAACCATTCCCCATCTCGTCCGGATTGCCGGACTAGATGGAACGCAGCACCGTTCTGCTGATGATTTCGTCCTGCACGTCCTTGCACAGTTCCACGAAGAACGCGCTGTACCCGGCCACGCGGACCACCAGATCACGGTAATTTTCAGGATGCTTCTGGGCTTCCAGAAGCGTGTCGTTATCAAGATAGTTGAACTGCATCTCGCCGTTGCCGAGAATGCTCGCCGTGCGGATAAGCGTGACGATGCCGTTCTCGCCTTCCGGCGTGTCGAGCAGGCCGCTCATCAGTTTGAAGTTGTGCACAAGGCCGATGTTCATGTTGTCGTTGGCCATCTTGGACACGCTCTTGATGATGGCCGTGGGGCCCTTGTAGTCGGCGCCCTGCGTGGGGCTGATGCCGTCGGACAGGGGCAGCCAGGCGTGGCGTCCGTTGGCCGACGCGCCGGTGAGCTGACCAAAGGGCGTGTTGTTGGAAATCGACAGCGTGCCATGGCTCAGCACGGAGTACAGCGTTCTGTACTTGCGGTGTTCGCGTTCGGTGAAGGCGATGAGATCGGCGGCGATGTAGTCCGCGTAGTCGTCGTCGTTGCCGTACTTGGGGGCGGCAAGGCAGTCCGCGCGGATCTGATCGTAGCCCTGGAAATCCGCCTTGAGAGCTTCGTTGAGCTGCTCAAGCGTGTACTTCTTGTCGTCGTACACCAGCTTCTTGATGGCGGCCATGGAGTCCGCGTAGGTCGCCAGACCGCTCCACACCACGCCAGGGCCGAAGTTGTACATGGCTCCGCCGGAAGACACGTCGCGGCCGTGTTCCATGCAGCCTTCGTACATGACCGACATGAGCGGCTTGGGCGCAAGTTCGCGATGCACGCGCTGAGAAATAACCGTGGCCACGGCCGTCCACTTGGTAATGTACTTGATCTGCTCCTTCACCGCGGCGTCGAACTTTTCCCAGGTATCAAACTGGGAAAGATCGCCGAGGTCGGGGCAGACCTTCTTGCCGTACCACAGCGGCACGCCGTGATTGAGCACAAGTTCGATGCAGATGGGCCACTGCGTGTACGAAGTGGACGTCCACTGATACAGGCGTCCGGCCTTCTGCGGTTCCACGCAGCCCATGAGGCAATAATCGCGGGCGTCTTCAATGGACACGCCCTTGGCGAGCATCATCTTGATGTGAGTGTCGTCGAAATGCACGGCCGGGAAGCCCATGCCGGAACGAATGACGTCAACGATCTTGCGGAGATAGCGTTCGGGCGACTTGTTGTGCACGCGGGTGGCCAGCGAAGGCTGGTAGATGCGCACGTGACGCACGGCGTCCATGAGCAAATAGGTCAGATCGTTGGTGGCGTCGCGCCCTTCGCGGGTAACGCCGCCCACGCACATGTTCACGAAGGGCTGGTAGCCGGCGAAGAACTTGGAACCGCCCTCGCTGGTGAGCCACATCATTTCCGACATCTTGATGAGCATGCAGCCCGCGAGATCGAAGGCCTGGTATTCCGTCATGCGACCGGATTCCAGATCCGCCTTGAAGAAGGGATACATGTACTGATCCACGCGGCCGATGGACATGCCGGTCTGGTTTTCTTCCACGGGCAGCAGGGATTCCACGGTCCACACGGCCTGAATGGCTTCCCAGAAGGTGGTGGGCGCGTGCGCGGGAACGCGGGCGTTCACTTCGGCGATCTTGAGCAGCTCGGCCTTGCGCGCGGGATCGGATTCCTTGGAGGCCAGTTCGGTCGCGTATTCCGACAGACGACGGGCGTAGGTCATCACGCCTTCGGTGGTGTCGATGATGGACTTGTAGAAGTATATCTTGTCCAGATCTTCGGGATTCTCGTAATCCAGCTTTTCCAAATGTTCGCGGGCTTCGCGCTGAATGTCGAGCATGCCCTTCTTCATCAGGATGACGTCATAGCCGGGGTTGGAGTCGCCGCCGCCGTTCAGCGCGTGATAGGAGCAGTCGGACACGAAGGATTCGCCGGAAAGTTCCCACACGCCGGCTTCGCGATACTGCGCCTCGCAGTATTCGTCCACGGACTTGCCTTCCCAGTAGGGGAAAATTTCCTCGCGCAGAATCTTCTTGTCCTCTTCGGAAATATAGAAAGGATCCTGCGGACGATGGGCGATGGTGTCGAGCTCGTCGCGCAGCCAGCGCCAGGAAATGTCGGGAGAAAACGCGCCCACGCGAGGCCCGCCGCAGGGGCAGCCCACAATGAGTTCGTCCTTCTGGATGACCAGCGGCGCGGTTTCGCAGCAGCGGCGGAAGGCCTTGGCGCGCAGTTCGATCTTGGGCAGGCCGGGGTTCGCCTTGTCGATTTCGGTGATGACCCGGGCGCGATGAATGGAAATGGAAGGCACCTGCTTCAGGAAGTTGGCCTTCAGACGCTTGTGCCTTTCGGTGGGGCCGTCGGGAATGCCGGTGCCATGATCGCACGCGGCGGGAGCGGCTCCGGAAGGAATATTCTCGGCCGCCTTCTGAAGAAGCTCCGAAGACACGCCTTCAAATATTTTTCTCAGGGTTTCCCGTTCCGCGGGAGACAGATTCCTGGTCGCCTCGGCAATCTTGCTGGAAAAGTCGTGAAGATCCACCATACTTCCTCCGTTGGTGAAAAAGAGCGTCATTTCTGTTCAGTGTCGGATATGGCCCGTATGGCTTCTTGCAGAAGCTGACGAAGCGTGTCCAGCCTGTCTTCGGCCACCTGATCCGAATGAGCGGCCGGCGCGGCGTCGCTCCGGCCCTTGATGTCATGAAAGAGCTCGTCCACGCTCCGCACGCCGTAGCCGACCCTGCGGATGTAAACGAGATTCATGGGGGAAACGTTGTCGGACGTCATGCCGTGGCCCGCCAGACCGCTGCCAAGCGTCAACGCCGGGAAAAGCTCCGTCGTGGCGCCCATGCCGCCGAGCGCGGCGGGCGTGTTAACGAGCAGTCGCGCCACGGGCTTCTTCAGCGCGAACTGACGGATGACCTCGGCGTCTCTGGAATGGATGACCAGCGTGTGCCCCGTTCTGTCGAAGAGCAGAAGTTCAATGCACTTCTCGCAGGCGTGCATCCAGTCGTCTTCCACATACCAGGGAAGCACCGGAGCCAGCAGTTCTCTATTGTACACGTCGGCGTCGGAAACGTACTTACGTTCGGCAATGAGCAGTTTCGTTCCGGCGGGCACGTCAAATCCCGCCCGGCGCGCCAGAGAGACCGCGTCTATGCCCAGCATGTCGCGACGCCGCCGTCCGTCGTGATGGAACAGCACTTCCGCAAGGGCGTGGGTTTCCCGCTCTCCCAGAAAACACGCGCCTTCTTCCTCAAAAGCGCGACGGGTCTGTTCCGCAATGCAGGCGTCGACCACCACGCACTGTTCCGCCGAGGGCGCGATGCCGCAGTCGAAAGTCTTGCTGAACACGATGTCGCGCACGGCCTGACGCACGTCGGCGCTGCGTTCGATGAACGCCGGCCCGTTGCCGGTGCCGCCGCAGATCAGCGGTTTGCCCGAAGCTTCCGCCGCGGCCACCATGCCGGACACGCCCGTGAGCAGCACGAGCGACGTGGCCGGATGACGCATGAGTTCCGTCGTGCCGCTTTTCGTGGACAGTTCAAGATAGGAAACGCAGCCTTCCGGAAGTCCGGCGGATTCGGCCGCGGCGATGATGAAATCGAGCGTTCTGGCCATGCAGCGCGTCGCACGCGGATGCAGGGAAAACACAATGGCGTTCCCCGATTTAATGGCCAAAAGCGACTTATATATGGTCGTGGACACCGGACTGGTGGACGGACACAACGCCGCGATGACGCCGCGCGGAACGCCGACTTCCAGAACGTTTCCCCTGGCGTCGGTTTTCAGCGCGCCCACGCAGCGCATGCCGCGCAGGGCCCGCCGCACTTCGCGGCAGACGAAGAGGATTTCCACCAGCTTGTCTTCCTGCCGCCCATAATCGGTTTCCTCAAAGGACAGGGTCGCCAGTTCCGCGGCGTGACCTTCCATGGTTTCGGCCACGCGCTCGACAATACCGTCCAGACTTTCCTGGGAAAACGAGGAAAGCTTCTTCTGCGCCTCTCTCGCGTTTTCCGCGAGAATGCGGGCGTATTGCATGGAAAGCAGGTCTTTGTCGGCAATCATCATTCAGAACCCCTTCCGGCGTCGCCGGGAGAAGCCGGTCAGGCAAGAAGATTCTCGATGGCGTAACGTCTGGTCATCTTAACCAGATCCCTGTGGGGCGTGGGGATCACGCAGGAGCTGTACACCGACGCCCCCATGGCTTCCACCGCCTTGACGCCCGCGGCCACGGCGGCCTTGCAGGCGGCCACGTCGCCCTGCGTGAGCACGGAAATGTATCCGGACGCCACGTTTTCATAGCCGATGAGCTCGACGTCGGCGGCCTTGATCATGGCGTCGGCGGCCTCAAGCATGTACACGATGCCGAACGTTTCAATGAGCGCCAGGGAACGCAGCGGAGGCTCCACGGGCTCATTGAGCACGCTGTGCACCATGGCGATGTCGCCCACCCCGCGCACGGGACGGGGCATCACGTTGTGCGCCGTCAGCTTTCCTATGGACGAAGCCGCCGCCCGTCCCGCTTCCACGGAAGCGCGCACCGCGGCCACGTCGCCTTTCACCATGATGGTCACCAGCGTGGAGCCCACGTTTTCGTAGGAGAAAAGCTGGACATCGGCGGCCTTCAGCATGGCATCCGCTCCGTAGATGGCGGGAACCATCCCGAGGGTTTCAATAAGGCCCATGGCCTCGTCAGCGTGATAGCTCATACTCTCTCCATCCGGTTCAGAAATTCATGTTCGCGCCGGCCCTGCCGGCCGCCGGACGGGGCCCGGCGAAAACCTTTTTTGGATAGTATGATAATGATAGCCTTTCCCTATAGGGGAAGGTCAAGAACATTTCTAAAAAAAGCCCCAACGCGAGAAAAAAAGACATTTTCGCCTCAAAAACGAGCAAACTCGCGCCGTTGCGATTTTCCCTAAAAAACTGTTTGTTTATTCATTCAAGGTATATGGAAAATGATTTTTTTTGCGACCATCCGCCAAATGTTACGCCAATATGAAGTTTTTTTTCTCCGCCTTAGAAATGAACACATTATAATAACAGGCAAAAAAAATATCGTTCCGTTTACGGAATCTAAGATTGCCTTGTTTTGCGCCGATCAGGGTTGACCTTTCCCCTAGGGGAAAGGTTATTCTAAAGCTGATTATGCCAACTTATGTTTTTTACAGAAGAATCCTGTAACGACGCCTGAGAAGGCGCGAAAACGCCTTCCCCTTGACGGGAAGGATCACCCGGTCTCCCAGAACGGACGTTCCGACCTTTCCCAGGTTCTCCCTCAGGGGAAGGTTATTCCGCCGCCCCTTCGGAACCGCAACCTCTTAAAAGGAGGCAACATGGCGCAGGCAACCGGTGCACCCTCTCAGGCCGCAATCGCCGCCAAACAACGGCTTGCGGAAAGCTTCCGGCGCAGAGGCATCGTGACGGCCATTCTGTCCGGCGTCACCTACGGCAACTACACGGCCTTCATGACTCTTGCCATGTCCGTGGGCATCTGGGCCGGCTGGTACGGGGAAAACTCCGGCTTCACCCCCTTCGCCGTCGCCTTCATGCTGAGCGCGCTCGGCGCGGCTCTGACCGACACCTTCAGCGCGGTATGGGCGTTGCTCATCGCCGCATGGAAAGGCAAACTGGGAGACTTCGGACGCAGCTTCAAAACGAGGCCCGGCGCCATTCTCGCCTGCGCGGCCCTCATCGGCGGGCCCTTCGCCTCCACGGCGTACGTCATCGGCCTTCAGCAGGCGGGCTCCATCGTGGTGCCGATCAGCGCGCTGTGCCCCGCCATCGGCGCTATTCTCGCCAGAATACTCTTCAAGCAGCCGCTTACCCCGCGCATGATGCTGGGCATCGTCATCTGCTTCGGCGCCAGCGCGCTGATCGGCATGTCCAGCATGGGCGGCACGGAAGCGCATCCCAACATGATGGTAGGACTGCTTTTCGGCTTCGGCGCGGCCCTCGGCTGGGGCATTGAAGGCTGCGTCGGCGGATACGCCTCCTCCATGATCGACCCTGAAGTCAGCATCGCCATCCGCGAAGTGACCAACGGCCTTTCCAACCTCATCATCATGGTCCCCGTGCTCGCTATGATAGGCGGCGCCGACGGCTTCGCCGTCATCGGCAAGGCCCTGGGCGACTTCGAATCCCTCAAGTTCTTCATCGTCGGCGGCTTCGCCTGCTACTGGGGCTTCATGCTCTGGTACAAGGGCAACGCCATGTGCGGCGCGGCTCTGGGCATGGCCTGCAACGGCATGTTCTCCTTCTGGGGCCCCTTCTTCTGCTGGATCTGGATCGGACTCGTCTTCGGCATCGACGGCTGGAACATGCCTCCCGTCGCATGGGCGGCCGCCGTTCTCATGATTGTCGGCATCTTCACCATCGCCACCAATCCCCTGGCGTTCTTCACCAAGAAGAAGGAGGGCTGAACCATGATGCCCCTGAACTTCGCCATTCTCAAACTTTTCACCAACGGCCAGGAAGCCTGCCCGGATAACGTCATCGACGCGCTGCGCCCCGTCTACGGCGACTTCAAGGCCCTCAACAAGGCCGACGTGCTCACCGCTCTCATGACGGCGGAATCCAACGGACTGCTGGAAGAATCCCGCTTCGAACTCGATGAAAGCGGAGACGTTCGAGTCTTCTTCCGCGCCAACGCGGATGGCATAGCCACCATCAACAAGTACATCAGGTAACAGGTCCCGAACATCCACCCCTATCACCGGAGGTCTCCATGACTCTCAAGAAACTTCTCAAGTCTCTGCTCGCTTCCGCTTTCTGCTGCGCTCTGCTGATCGGCAGCGCCAGCGCGGCCACCGAACTCAAGCACTGGCCCAAGGAAGCCCGCGCCCAGATCGAGGCCATGATCAAGGCCAACGCCAATCAGGGGCAATACGTCACGTTTGACATGGATCAGACCACCTATCGCTACGACCTGCTGGATCCGCTGCTGGCCTACATGGATCAGAAAGGCCTGCTCACCCGCGACACCATGGATCCGTCCCTGAAGCTCATTCCCTTCAAGGACAGCCCCGACTTCAAGGGCGGCAAGGAAAACATGACCAGTTACTACTGGCGGCTGTGCGAAATGCACGATCTCATCAGCTACCCCTGGGCCTCCCAGATTTTCGCCGGTTTCACCCTGAAGGAACTCAAAAAGAACCTCGATGAAATGCTGGCCCTCAAGGAACCCATCGAACGTCAGGTATGGGACGGCGACAAGGTCGTCACTGTGAAGCTCCCCATCCCCAAGATGTTCCGCGGCATGCAGGAACTCTACGCCAAGCTGCGTGAAAACGGCATCGACGTGTACATCATGACCGCCGCCCATGAAGAAATCATCCGCATGGTGGCCTGCGATCCCAAGTACGGCTACAACATCGATCCTGAAAAGGTCATCGGCGTGACCGTTCTGCTCAAGAACCCCAAGACCGGCGAACTCACCAACGCCCGCATGCAGATCCGCGACGGCAAGTACGACCCCGAAAAGAACATGGATCTCGTGACCACGTCCTTCCTGACCAACCCCATGACCTGGTTTGAAGGCAAGCAGGGTTCCACCATCGGTTACATCAACCAGTGGCAGCGTCCCATCATGGCCGGCGGCGACTCCACCGGTTCCGACACCTACATGCTGGAAAGCGTCGACGTGGAACGCGGCGGCCTCAAGCTGTGGATCAACCGCAAGCCCGGCGAACCCACCAAGGACAAGAAGGCCATGTGGACCATCGACCACGCCAAGAAGTCCGCGGAACAGCAGAGCAAGCTGAAGATGCCCGTGACCGCCGACAAGAACTGGATCTTCATCGATCCTGAAACCATCCAGTAAACTCCGTTCCATCAAAGACGCCCGCCGCGCCCGCGGCGGGCGTTGTCGCGTCCAATACCCAGAACAACGGCATATCCTGCCCCGCAAGGAGAAACGCGCATGCGCGGCGCCATCACCACATACGGCCTTCTTTTGATAGCCATTCTGGCCGAAACCTTCGCCACATCCAGCCTCAACGCCTCAAAACAGTTCACCAGACTCATTCCCACGCTCTGCGCCATCGGCGGCTATGTAGTCTCCTTCTACGTATTTTCGCACGTGCTCAAGTCCATGCCCGTGGGCGTCGCCTACGCCATCTGGTGCGCGCTGGGCATTCTGCTCATTTCCGCCGTGGGCGTCGTCTATTTCAGGCAGCATCTCGATCTTCCGGCGTACATCGGTCTCGGGCTCATCATTGCGGGCGTCGTCGTCATCAATCTGTTCTCCGACTCCGTCAAGCACTGATCCGTCGCACGAGTCGGAAACCTCCCGCAACGCCGCGCGGACAATCGCCGCGTCTCGCGCCCCTTGTCCTTCGCAACCGTTTCCGCCCGTTCCCCGCGCGTCGCGTCAATAAAAAAATTTCGCGCCTTTCGCCACAACGCTGAAGACGAAAGGCGCGTTTTTTGCGTCCTCATGGCGAAGACCGCGCGCCCTGCTCGTCGACGCCATGACGCCAAGATTTCCGTGCCGAGCCTTCGCTTCTCCCGAGCGGCAACTCCAAGAAAAAATTTGCTTACGCGCGCAACTCGTCGCGTTAAAACAAAATCGACCCGGGATGGAAAGGAAGATCCCAGGTCGATTCTGTCCGGCCTCCCGCGGGTATGGAGCCGGCTTCGCCGCATGCTCCGTTGCCACAAGAAGCATGCTGACTCATTCTGTTCTCTGAGGTTTGGCTGTTCCCTCATGAGAAGGCAGATTAATGATTATCAGTGTCCGCATGAGGGCAGTTATGTGTCAATTGTGTGACAGTCTTCTCTTTTTTATAAAAATGTGTCATTGTCCACAAAGTATCAGACTCCGATAGTTTTAGTCGATGTGACATTGAGGAAATCATGAGCGAAAGCCTCATTCTCGTCGTGGACGACGAACAGGATATACGCGATCTGCTGGTTTTCAATCTCAAACGCGAAGGCTACGCCACGCTGGAAGCGGCGGACGGCATGACCGCGCTGGAGCTGGCCCGCAGTCGAAAGCCGGCCCTCATTCTTCTGGACGTCATGCTGCCGCGCATGGACGGACTCGCCGTCTGCCGCGAACTGGGCAAAGACCGTTCGACGGAACACATCCCCATCATCATGCTCACGGCGCGCGGCGACGACGTGGATCGCATAGTGGGCTTTGAACTCGGCGCCGACGACTATGTGGTAAAGCCCTTCAACACCCGCGAACTGCTGCTGCGCGTTAAAGCCATGCTTCGCCGTCGCGCCATTCAAAAGGACGACGATCCTCTGCTTCGATGCCACGGCGTCTGTCTTGATTCCCAGGCGCACAAAGTCACCGTCAACGGCAAACCCGTGGAACTGACCGCCATACAATTCTGCCTACTTCAGGATCTCATGAAAAATCCGGGCTGCGTGCGCTCCCGCGAAGAACTGCTCAGTTCCGTGTGGGATTATCAATTCGACGGATACGACAGAACCGTGGACACGCACATCAAACGTCTGCGCGCCCGTCTCGGCGAAGCGGCCGACATCATCGAAACCGTGCGCGGCATAGGTTATCGCTGCAAGGGATGACGCATGAAAGCCCCTTCCATCGTTCCCAACAGAGAATCGTGCTTTACCGATCTCACGGCGCAGACGGCCACACCTTCCGCCCCGCCTCTTCCCTGCCAGCCCATTCCCTTTGACAGCATCCTCGACAGTCTGGACGAAGGCGTGCTCATCCTGGACAAGCAGGGCGTGGTGCTCAAGGCGAATCCTTCCTTCTGCCAGCTGTTCACCACCAGCGCGGTGGGACTTCCCGCTTCCGCCGTGGTGCCAGGCTCCACCTTCCGGGAAATGCTCGACGCCTTTCTGCACGACTTTCTCCCCGAACACCACGCTTCTCCGGCCTTCCGCATCGCGCTGGACAAGGATATCGTTCTCAGCGTGCGCATCACGCCTCTCAAGAACTGCGACAACTTGTTCGTCAGCGAATCCACGCCCTACGCCGTCGTGGTGTTCCACAACATCAGCGATCTTGTCCGCCTGAACCGGCGACGCCGAGAATTCATGGGCGAAGTGGCCCATGAACTCCGCACGCCGCTGACCACCATCATAGGATTCGCCGAAACCATTCTCGATCTCCCTCCCCACCATACCGAAGACAGGCAAAAATTCACCGGCACCATCCTGCGCAACGCCAGACACATGGCGCTGCTCGTGGAAGACATGCTGCGCCTCTCAAAACTGGAAAGCGGCACCGTTCCCCTGCAGCTTACCTGCGTCCGCGCCGCCTTCGTGCTCGAAGACGCGCTCGACGCCTGCGCGCCGCATCTGGAGGCCAAGGACCTGACGACC
>CALUUX010000065.1 GCA_944324085.1 uncultured Mailhella sp.
GTCGCACTTGCGCGCCGGGGGCTTATTGGCTATGATGGGTCAAATTTTGCTCAGTGTCCTCCCATGGACGGAAGATGACGGCGGTTGCCGGGGTCGCCGAGGCGCGCCAGGCAACGTATCAAAGGGCCGTGAGGAGATCGCTGATGAGCGTTTACTAGATCAGGAGATTATGATGAAAACCAGCTCTCGCAATGCTTATCCCGGTAAAATCACGGCTATCCTGCCCGGAACCCTCAGCGATGAGGTGGAGATCACTCTGGAAACGGGCGAAAAGATTTACGGCCAGATTTCCCACGCCAGCTCTCAGAACCTTTCCCTCGCCGAAGGAAAGGACGCCGTCGCTCTGGTGAAGGCCACCGAAATTCTTCTCGTGGCCGACGACAACGAATATGACTTTTCCTGCCGCAACCAGTTCACCGGCAAGGTGGTGAAGCTGGTGCGCGGTTTCGTCAACGGCGAAGTGCTCATTCAGACCCCCAGCGGCATGGAAATCAACGCCACGGTCACGCTGGACGGCGTGAACCGCCTGCGTCTGGAACGCGGCTGCACCGTGGTGGCCATGTTCAAGTCCCCCAACGTTCTGGTGGCCGTGAAGAAGTAGGCCGGAAGCGTTCGCGGCGCGGTTTTTTCCCCGGGCCGCGGAGCCGATTTTTCCTGCGAGACAGGAGCGAAAAGGCGCGTCGAAAGGCGCGTTTTTTTTGCGCCCGACGTCCGGGAACCCTCGCGCGGGGAAGCGGGGAGGTCGCGAGGAAGGTCGCGGGGCGTGAGGGGCGTCCGAGAGGTCGCGGGGGAACGCAAAGAGACCGGCGCGGCAGTCCGGCGTCTTCAGGGGCGGCGGGAAATCAGGGGAGGCCGCGCGGGGGACGGGCGTGAGGAAACGCCGCCGAATTTCCGGCGATGGGACGGCGCGGATCGCTAGGCTTTGCCGCGTCTGAGGAGCAGGGCGGAAGAGAAAATGAAGGCGTAGCCGAGCAGTTCGCTGGATTCTTCGACGGCGTTTTTGGTCGGACGCCAGTCGCCGTCGGGCAGAAGGGGGTTCCAGAGCGCGGACATGCCGAAAAGTCTGGAGTAGGCGAGCACGATGACCACGCCCGAAAGAAGAAAAGGAAAGTAACGCCAGCGTATGAGTTTGGCGAGGGCGGCGAGGGTCTGGCGGGGGGAACGCGCGGCCTGGGCGAGGCAGACGCCGGCAAGGGCGAAGGCGGGCCATTTCCAGCAGCCGTGGGCGATCATGTCGAAATAGTAGTCCTGTTCGCGGATGAGCATGCAGCCGAGCAAGCCGCCCGCGAGAATGAGGGCGTTGCGCGTTTCGGGACTGCGCCGCGCCTCCAGAAAGAACAGGGCCGAGCTGGCCAGAAGCAGCAGACTCTGGATGATTTCCGTGGGGCCGGTTTCCGCGAAGGGAGAATCCAGCCTGGCGTCCCACCAGAAGACGAAAAACAGAAGAACAACGCCGAAGCCGAAGCCGAAAAGAACCTTCAGGGCGTGGGCCACGGTTTCGAGATCGGAGCGGATCTCGTCCCGCGGCGCGGAAAAGCGTATCTTCATGCCGACACACCGTTGGAAGTGAAGCGCGTCGAGCGCGCGGTTGCCCCGTCCGGGGGAGGGGAACGATATTCCTCGCGGAACGGGGACTTGTCAAGCGTTCTTTCGGAAGACGGGCCGTCTCTCCCGCGCCGCGAAAGCCCGGCTTCCGGGCGTTTTCCGCCGTCGGCGTCCTTCCGCGGGGAGCCGCGTCTCGCCCACGATCGACAGTCCCGCTCGCGTTTTCTTCCTCCGTTTCCTTCCGGGGGCGAAAAGTCATTGTGGCGGAAAGCGTCAATGACGTTTTTCCTCCGCCGGGGGGCATCCCCTCGTGGGGGGCCTTCCCGTCACGGCGTCCCGCTCGAGCCGCCTTCTGTAGGGGCATCCACCCGTGGGGCCTTCCGCCGGGACGGGCGTTTCGTCATCCCTTCGCGGGGGCGTTTTCGCGCCGGAGGGCGGGAGACGGCGAGGCGTCTTTTCCCGCCCGTCCTTCGACGGAACGCGGCGCGCCGTCAGGCTTTTTTCCAGGAAGCCACGCGCTGCACCAGCAGGGGCAGGGCCACGCCGCAGGCGCAGGCGGCCACGGCGAGCAGGAACATGGCGTCCAGAGACGGGGGCGGCGTGAGCGCGGAACCCTCGCGCCAGGGCCACACCGCGCGCAGCGATCCGGCCATGAAACCGATGAGCGCGGCGTTGGTGACCGCCGGAAAACGGCGGAAACAGGCCGAAAGCACGCGGCTGAAGCTCATGAGTCCGCACAGGCCGCCCGCGATGAAGACGCCGAGCGTGATCAGATCGAAACGCACCACCGCGGAAAGAATGTAGGCGTACTGTCCCATGACCACCAGCATGAACGAGCCGGAAATGCCGGGCAGAATCATGGCGCACAGCGCGATGAAGCCCGCCGCGAAGATGCGCGGAAGTTCGTGGGAAGCCACGCCCGCTTCGGCCCCGGTGACGATCCACGCCAGCGCCGCGCCCGCGACGAAGAAGGCGGCGTTGAGCGCGGAGACCCGCTGACCGCGGAGCATGAGCAGAATGGACGACACGATGAGCCCGAAAAAGAACGACCACAACGCCTGCGGCCAGGCGTGAAGCAGGTAGAGCGTGAGGCGGGCGAGGCTGAAAATGGACGTGAGTATGCCGAGCAGCAGGGGCAGCAGGAAGGCCCAGGGCACGCCGGCGCAGGCCGTTTTCCAGCGACCGGAGAAGAGGTGGCGGAAAAAGGTCGCGTTGAAGGACTTGATGGCGTTGAGCAGCTCGTCGTAAATGCCGGTGATGAAGGCGATGGTGCCGCCGGACACGCCGGGCACCACGTCGGCCGCGCCCATGGCCAGGCCGCAGAGCAGGCAGCGCAGGGGCTTTGTCATGCCAGCGTCTCCTTCACCCAGCGCACGCGGGCTTCGCGGCGGGAGGGAACGCGCCGGAACTCGACGGCGGGCGCGCCCACCATGAGTCCGGCCAGCGGCGTCATGCCTTGTTCCGCGCCCATGGCTTCGCGCACGGCGGGGCTCATGGAGGCGGCGCGCATGGCGTATCCGGCCCAGCAGCCGCCCAGTCCGAGCGTGGGCAGAAGGAGATCCAGCGTGGCCACGGCGATGGAACAGTTCACCACGTCGAGATCGTACGCGCCGCTCGCGCAGGCGAACGCGGCGCAGGGCGCGCCGCGGAAAATGGGATCGCCCCCCCTGTCGTGGGAAGCCGTCACGCCGGCGAGGCGCGGTTCGGGGCGGAAGGCGTCCACCACGCGGTCGGCCACGCGGCGCAGGGCGGCCTTGCCTTCGATGACCAGCCAGCTCACGTTTTCGAGATTCTTGCCCGTGGGGGCGTAGCGGACGACGTCCAGCGCGCGGCGCAGGGTTTCTTCGGGCACGGGCTCGTCGCGGAACGCGCGCACCGAACGACGCTGACGGATGAGCGCGGCCAGACGTTCGGCGTCGGGCAGGGGGGAGAGGGGAAGCAGGGAGTCGGGGTTCACGCCGTCCAGACTGACGGCCGCCCGGGGGCACGCCGCCACGCACTGACCGCAGCGCATGCAGCGATCCTCGTGATGGACGCTCACTCCCTCGTCGGTGACGCGGAAGCAGCGCAGGGGGCAGATTCGGGCGCACAGCCCGCAACGGACGCAACGGGATTCCTCAATGTGTATCATGGCGTTTCCTGGAAGTGTGTGGTATGTATCGCGAAGCGAGAAGCTCGCCGGTCGGCGGCGGCCTCGTGCGTGAAGCATAGAGGAAAACGCGTCAAAGGGGAAGCCTTTCCGCCCGCCGGGCCTGGAAAAAGCGCGCGTTCCGGCCTTCCGCGTTTCGCCGCGGGGCGCGGGGCGTTCGAGGGTCTCCCGCTTGGCGGGGCCGTCGGGGTTTTTCCGCGGGCCGGGGATCGAGGTTTCGCCGCGTTCCGGGCGAGGATCGCCGCGGGTTGTTTTCGAAAAGGACGGGCATCATGGAATCGTTGACCCTCATGGCGTTGGGCGCGCTGTTCGCGGCGTTGGGCTTTGTGTGGGCGGCACTGTGCGCCGCGCACGCGCTGCTGCATAAAAAGGATCCGCAGTCGGCGCTGGCCTGGGTGGCCTGCGTCATGCTGCTGCCGTTTCTGGGCAGTCTGGCGTATTCGCTGTTCGGCATCAGCCGGGCCGACAGCCTGGCCGGACGCCTGCTCGACGAGGCTTCGCGCCGTCAGAACTCCTCGGACAGCCTCCTCGATCGCCGCCTGAACGTGGAAAACGACGAAGCTCTGCCCGCCTCGTGGCGCGCGCTGCGGGTGGGTCGCGACATAACCGGCAATCCCATGATGCGCGGCAACAAGCTGGAACTTCTGAAAAACGGCGAAGAGGCCTACCCCGCCATGCTGGAAGCCATACGTCGGGCGCGGCGCACGGTGTGCCTTTCGACCTACATTTTCAAGGGCGACGACACGGGCCGCGCCTTTGCCGACGCCCTGGCCGACGCCGCCGCCCGGGGCGTGGACGTGCGCCTCATCGTGGACGGGCTCGGCGGCGTGATCTATTCGCTGCGCAAGCCCTGGCGCAAGCTGAGCGAGAAGGGCGTGAAAGTGCGGCTTTTTCTGCCGCCGCGCCTGTGGCCGCCCATGTTCGCCGTGAACCTGCGAACCCACAGAAAGGTGCTGGCCTGCGACGGCGAAATCGCCTTTACCGGCGGCATGAACATCGGCGATCATCACCTCGTGAACAGGCCCGGCCGCGGCCGCGTGCAGGACGTGCATTTCCGTTGCGAGGGCCCCGTGGCCACGCGTCTTCAGGAAGCCTTTCTCATGGACTGGGCGTTCGTGAGCCGCATGCCCACGGTGCCGCTGGGCGTGGAACCCCGCGAACGGGGGGAATCGCGTTGTCGTCTGGTGTTCGACGGGCTTGGCCGGCGCAGGGAGAACGTTCATGAGCTGCTGTGCGGGGTCATCGGCGCGGCGGAAAGGCGGGTGACGGTGTTCACGCCGTACTTCATACCGCCGCGGGAGCTGGCCGGCGCGCTCACCGCGGCCGCGCGTCGCGGCGTGCGCGTGGACGTGGTGCTGCCGGCGAAGAACAATCTTTTCTACGTGCATCACGCTTCGCGCCGCTTTCAGGAACGCCTCGCGGAAACGGGCGTGCGCGTCTGGTATCAGCCGCCGCCTTTCGCGCACACCAAGCTGCTGCTCGTGGACGACTGGTACGCGCTCGTGGGGTCGGCCAATCTGGATCCGCGCAGTCTCTTTCTGAACTTCGAGCTCAACGTGGAGGTGGCGGATCCCGCCTTTCTCCGGGAGCTCTACGCCTACGCCGACGACATTCTTGCCCGCTCGCGCCGCATGACCCCCGCCGACTATCAAAAGCTCGGCCTGCCCGCGCGCCTCTTCGACGCCCTGTGCTGGCTGCTCAGTCCCTATATCTGAGGCCGGCAACAGAACGCAACGTTATGAAACATTTTGTCCGTTGACATTCCGCCGCCGTCAGGTACTCCTAGTAGAGTACGAAAACCTCTGCCTTTCAAGGAGACCGCCATGTCGCTGTTTGACGTTCTGAATTCCCCCGACTTCCGTTCCGCCGCCGGATCCTTCGCGGAAAAAGCCCGGAAAACCGCTTCCGACGTGACCTCCGGCGCGCCGGGCGGTCTGGGCGGCCTGCTCGGCGCGGGAGCGCTGGGCGCGCTGCTGGGCGGTTTTGTTTCCAAAAGCGTGCTGAAGGACGCCGCCCTCGTGGGCGCGGGCGCGGTGGCCTGGAATTTTTATCAGAAATGGAGCCGGAGTCGCGACGCGGCGGCTCCGCTTCCGGAGGCTGAGCCGGCGTCCGTTCCCTCCCGCGCGCCCGTCCAGGCCGCTCCCGCGCGTTCCGAGGCCGACGAAGATCCCACGGCCATGCTCATGCTGCGTTCCATGGTCTACGCCGCCCGGGCCGACGGCCATATCGACGCGTCGGAGCGGGGCCGGATTCTCGACCTCGTGGAACGCCTTTGTCCCGGCCGCGACGTGACCGCGACCGTGAACGGCCTCATGAACGAACCCATCGATCCCGCCCGGCTGGCCGCGTGCGTGCGCGCCCCGGAGGAGGGCGAGGATCTTTATCGGCTCTCCTGCCTCATCGTGGACGTGGATCACTTCATGGAACGTTCGTATCTCGACGGTCTGGCCTCGGCCTTGCGGATTCCCCGCGACCGGCAGCTCGCCCTGGAAGGGGAAGCCGATCAGGCCAGACGGCGACTGCCCGGCTAGATCCGCGTCGCCGTTTTGCGGGGGGGGGGGGCGCGCCATTTTCCGGGGGCGGCTCCCCCGTCTTCTCCCTCGCGGCGGTTTTTTCCCGTCTTTCCCGCGCC
>CALUUX010000066.1 GCA_944324085.1 uncultured Mailhella sp.
AGGATTCCTATGAGCAAAGTTCTTCAGAACGCCGTCAAGACCGAAGCCGGTGTTGAAGTGAACGGCATTCCTGTTCAGCCCATCGTTGAAAATTGCACCGGCTGCGACCGCGTTTGCGAGTTCGAAGGCCAGCAGTTCTGCGCCAGCTATCCCATTCCCGCCAAGAAGTGGACTTCCGGGAAGTGCAACTTCGCTACCCACATCAAGGTCGAAGTCGCCGCCAAGGCCAAGGTGAACCCTCTGAAGGCCTCCAAGCGCGCCGCCAAGGGTCACTAAGCCGTACCCATATCAATATGGCATGCGCGGCATAGCCGCCTTTCAGAAAGCCATGGGAGGAGGCTTCCCTTTTCTCTTGAAAAAGGAAGTTTGTTCCTTGCCGTTTTTCTTGACCTTCACCGGGCGCCGTTGTAACGGCGCCCGGTGTTAGGTGTTTAAAAGGGAGTATTGTGATGTCTCGTGATGAAAAGCATGCGTTGCTTTCCTTTCTTGCCGGTTGCGCCGATCGAGCTTTTGAATTGCAGAAAGCCATGACCGCCCTTCAGGGACTGGGCCCTGATAACGGCGGAGATGGCGAGCAGAAAAAAGCCGAGTATCTTGAGTCATGGCTGCGGTCGTTCGGCATTGACGATATCGAGCATGTGGACGCTCCCGATGCCAGAGTGTCTTCCGGAAAGCGTCCCAATCTTATCGTGCGCGTTCCGGGGCGTACCGACCGCACGCTGTGGATACTTGGCCACTTGGATGTGGTGCCCGCGGGGGAAGAAAGTCTTTGGCGTTCCGATCCTTGGACGGTAACGCGCGACAAGGACGATCCCGATCTGATCTACGGCCGCGGCGTGGAAGATAATCAGCAGGCCGTCGTCTGCGGATGCATTCTGGCTGCCGCGCTCAAGGAAAAGGGCATTGTTCCCGATATGGGACTTGGGCTCATTTTGGTCTCCGATGAGGAAACCGGCAACGCGTATGGCATACAGCATATTTTCCGCGAACGCCCGAATTTCGTTTCTAAAAACGATATCGTTCTGGTTCCTGATTCCGGCAGCGCGGACGGAGCCTTCATCGAAACGGCGGAAAAGGGCATTCTCTGGATGCGCGTCGAGGTGGAAGGTTTTCAGTGTCATGCGTCTCGCCCCGACGAAGGAAAGAACGCCTTGAAGGCCGCAGCCGCCATGATTCTTGGCGCGTCGGACGTGGAAGCCTCGTTCTCGGCGCGCGATCCACTGTTCGCTCCGGATCGTTCCACGTTCACGCCGACAAAGCATGAAGCCAACGTTCCCAACATGAATACCATTCCTGGCAAGGAAGTGTTCTATGTTGATTGCCGCGTGCTTCCCTGTTATTCGTTGGATGAAGTGCTTTCCGCCTTCTGTCTGCTGGCGGAGAAGGTGGCGGCGCAGTACGGCGTTTCCGTCACGGTGGAAAAATTCATGGAAGAGCCTGCAGCCGCCCCCACGGCGGAGAACAGCGCGGTAGTGACCGGTTTAAAAAAGGCGGTCAAGGATGTTCTCGGCGTGGAGTGTCGCTGTGGCGGCATAGGCGGTTCCACGGTGGCCGTCAATTTCCGCGAGCGCGGCATTCCCGCGGCCGTGTGGGCGCTGATATTTGAAAACTGCCATGCGCCCAATGAGGCCGCCCGCCTGTCGTTTGCGGTAAAGGAAGCGCAGGTGTTCGCGTCCATGCTTTTCAACGACTGATATGTGGAGAGTCCATGCGCACAATACAAGTTGTGAATGTCCGCTGGTACAACGCTACGGCTTGGTATGGCGTGACGCTGGCGCATTGTCTTCAGCGAGCGGGGCATGAATCCCTTGTCGCCGGGCTTGCCGGCACTCCTCCCATGACAAAAGCTCGGGAACTGGGGCTTGCCACGGTTGAACTGCCTTTCAATTCGCAGACGCCGAGCGGACTCTTCACTCTGTGGCGCGGCATGGGCGAGCTCGTTCGTGACTTCAAACCGGATATTGTGAATTGCCATCGGGGTGAGGCTTTTGTTTTATGGGCTCTCATGAAGAAAAAATACGGTTTCGCGCTGGTGCGTACCAGGGGAGATCGTCGTTTGCCCCGTGGAGGCTTTGTGAATCGCTGGCTGCACTGTCGGATGTCGGATGCGGTGATAGCCACAAACAGTCTCATGAGTCGTCACTTCTCGGATGTTCTCCATGTGCCCTCCGACAGGCTTTATACCATTCTCGGCGGTGTGGATACAGCACGTTTTCATGCTGACGCTCAGGCGCGCTTGGAGATGCGGCGACGTTATGGCTATGCCGACAGCGATATCGTCATGGGGCTTCTCGGACGCATGGATGACGTGAAGGGCATTCGGGAAAGCATTGTCGCGCTTGCCAGAGCTCGAGAGATTTCCGATGAGGCCAAGAAGATACGTTTTCTCGTCATCGGGTTTGACTCTGAGTTTACCACGGCGGACGTCGCGGGCTGGACCAGAGAAGCGGGTCTTGGAGAATTGGGAGAACTCGTTACTGTAACGGGCAGGGTCGACAGACCGGAAGCGGTCATCAACGCGCTTGACTTCGGCATATTGGCGTCGCTTGGCTCTGAAGCCATTGCCAGAGCCGCGTTGGAAATTATGGCTTCAGGAATTCCGCTTATTTCCTCCACTACCGGAGTGATGCCGGATCTGCTGCCCGCGAAATATTGTTTTGCCCCAGGCGATACGCAGGCCATGGCGGAACGTATGATCCAGGCTGCGGATGGTCACTGGCGTAGCGAGCTTGCAGAGCTATGCCTTGATCGCATTTTTAACGGCGGCTTGACGTTGGATAATTTTCTTCATGATTCTTTGCGCGTGTATGAGAACGCGCTTTGTTTGTCCCGCTGAGCGTCGAATCTTCAGCATGAAAAAAAGGCTTGTCTTTGTGAAAGGCAAGCCGTTTTTTAAGTAATACTTTAATAATATTTTCAAATAAAACGCGGAGTTCAGATGCCTCCGGACTCGAAAGGCTATGAAAAATCAAATCCTCCGTTTTTGAAATTTGAGGAACGCGCGTTTCTATTCAAGAATGTCCTCCTTCAAACAAGGATGGCTCGAAACGTCGATCCCATGACCCGACATGAATAAAATGAGTATCATAGTGGTTTTCTTCAAAAAAATCCTGTAATGGATATCCAATGAGGATAAGACTGAAGGGGCGTACCATACCGGGCAGGGAAAAAGCGGAGAGGAAGGCCTGTTCTCTGGACTCTAGAGGATGGATGCCGCACCAGAGGGAACCCAGGCCGAGAGCTCGCGCCGCAAGCATGACGTTTTGGGTGGCAGCTGCGCAGTCTTGAGGCCAGAAAGCCGTTTGTGGAGTTGCCGCCGTGTCACAGCAGATGAGGAAAGCCAGTGGGGCTTCTCTGGCCGGGGCGGCTGAGGGGTGCAAGGCCGGGAGGTTGTCGAGAGAATCTCTTTCGGTGATAATGATAATGTGTTTGTTTTGCGCGTTTTCTGCGGAAGGGGCGGCGAACGCCGCCTGGAGCATACGTTGCTGATCCTGAATTTCCACGGGACGGGAAGAGAATTTGCGTATGCTGCGCCTGGTGAAAATGACGTTGAGAGCGTCAGAAGTAGCCATGGCATCTCCTTTTTTTTCAGCATACGAAAATAGGAGTTCAGGAAAAGAGCGTGATGCGTGATACTCATCCGGAAAACGTGAGTATCACGCATGACTGTTCGGCGTCGGCAGGTTGAGATTGCTTGGAGATAACTGATTATTTTTCTGAAGGATGATTCTCTTCAGGATCGCGTTCCCACAACGTCAGCGCCCGACACACTTCGTTGCCGTCAGAGATTCGTTGTATGGAGTGGAGCCGAGCGCAGGAAACTGGACGTCCGAACAGCGTTGTTTCGGCTCCGATTGGCAGAGGGGCAGGCGCGCACAGGCACCTCAGCTCTTCCTGAGGAAAACATTCCGCCCTGAAAGTTATGTCCACCAGCATGGGCATGAGAGGATCGCATTGTTTTTTCCCGAACGTAGACGAAGGGGGAAGGGGTTCCAGAATCCACGCCAGGTACCGGGTGTTGTTCACATGACCGTTGATGTCCAGATCGTCCTTTCGCACGCGCAGGAGGGATTTCGAAGGATGTTCGCCTCGGAGACGGGGAATAACGCGGCCGCAGAACGGAGCGCACGGGCGAGGAGCGGAAGGATATCGCGGCGCCAGTTCTTCGGGGAGCTGAGCCATGGAACGGTCGGCAAGATTCATGACTGACCATGCACTGCCGCCGCTGACAATGAGACGATCGTTTTCATCGTAAACTTCATAACCGCGATGCCCGAAATGATCGAACGTAGACGGCCATGTATGGATGCGGAGTTTTTCTCCCGCATGGGGGAGTCTGGCTATGCGCAGTACAAGGCGGGTAAGCACCCAGGTTAGATTGTAGCGAAGAAGATTGTTTTCGCCGAAACCCAGAGAGTCGGCATTGACGCCGGCGGCTTCCTGCAACCAGTTGCCCAACGCGGAAAGCGTGGCGACGCCGTTTTCACCTATTTCCCCATAACGGACGGAAAAATGGATATCGATCGCGCATAATGTGAAGTCGGGAGATTCAGACATATTTTGGCCTCGTTTTTTTATAACGAACGGGATACATTCATTTTTCCTTTTGCGCAAGCTCGGTGAAAGACACAGCTGCATGCCAACGTAAAGCGCGTTGCTCGGAAAGGAAGTCGAGAGAAGAGTCCTACGTCTTTGACGACTAATAATTTTTCTTCCATTCCAAACCGAATTCCGTTTTGTTGGAAGAGGCTTTTGCCTGTGCTTCAAGACTGGGCGTAAGTTCGATTTCCACCACGGCGTCTGTTTCGCTTTCACGTCCGATGCCTTGTTCAACGCCGACGTAGACGTTGTCGAGAACGTAGGTCCCCATTTCAAGAGAAGTTTTTGACATGTCGGAATCGCCGCTGTCGGAAGCGTTGCTTTCGGAGTTGAGCTTGAATACGTCCAGTCCAAGAAGCCGGCGACCGAATCCCATGACGTCGGGCCCGCCCAGTCCGGCGAGTTCAGCCGCCCCCGCCACAAGCTGAAGAGCCTGCACATGGCTTAACGTTCCCGCCGACTGACCAAACATGATCTGGGAAATGATTTCATCCTGCGGCATGGTCGGTTGACTGGAAAGGGCGATTTCCGGTTTTGTGGCTGGCCCCGTGACGGAAACGTCCGCCGTAATGTTGGAAGCCTCATACTCCATGACGATGTTCAGCATGGGGCTGACGGGCCAGCCTCCGTCGAAGGAAATGCGGCCTTCGGCCAGGTTGAAATGCTTGCCGAGCACGTCGAGGCCTCCGCGGACAGCCTGAACGTTGCCGGTGACAGCGGGCCGAGTAAGAGGGCCTCGGGCTCGGATATCGCCTTTCCATTCACACTCCAGGCCGTAACCGCGAATGAAAAACTGATTGGGAATACGCACGCGCACATTGAGAGTGCCCTTTATGGGGGCAGACGCCGTCCGCTGCGTTTTTTGGCCGGGTTCCGTAATGGGGAGAGTAACAATGTCGCTTCCTGGAAGCGAGGCCAGCTGGATCTGTCCTTTCTCGACCGTGATATCGGCGTTGACGCGGGGATTTTCCGCGCTGCCGCTCACGCCGAATGAGCCGGAGAGCATTACGTTGACGTCTTGTCTGCGCAGCGGCGAGAGCTGATGGATTTGTCCATCGACGAGCATTTGCATAGTTTTCGGATCAAGGCTGCCGGTCACGGAGACATGGCCTTTGCGGCCGTCTTCCGCGTAGAGACCAATCCGTACGCTGTCGCCGGACTTCCGAACGACGTTCAGCTTGTCGGCGTCAACGGTCATGCGTATGCCTCTGAGTTCCACCCCCTGAACGAGATCGGCAAATCGACCGTCAGCCAAAGACGCGTGAAGAGTCACCTCCGGAGCCGTCAGCGTTCCCGAGAGCGTGGAAGTCAGATTTACGCGCCCGGCAAGGCGTTGATCGGCCAGGGGAAGAAGTTTCCACAGCTGAGCCAGTTCTCCGGCAAGAACGATGTTTCCGTGAACGCTTCTTTTGACGTCAGGCATGGACACTCCGGTGGCGGGAGACGTAAAGGGGATTTCCATGCGTGCGTCGCACGCGTTCAGGCCGAGAGCGTTTTTCGAGCTTTCCGGCACGCCCAGCGATACTGAAAGAATACGCCTTCTTCCCTCCATCCCGAGCGTTCCGTTAAACTCCGCGGAGATGGGCGCAAGAGAAGAGCCGGGAAACTGAATATCTTTCAAGTTTAACTTGAAAGATCCTGTGGGGCGCGACAGCGTTCCAGCGAGACGCATCTGACAATCCAGGTTTCCCGCAGGCAGTTCCTGAGAAAACGAGCGAAACTTGCCAAGATCGAACTGACTTATGTCCGCAGAAAACTCCAGGCGTCGGGGTGACCAGGAGCCTGAAACGTCGAGATGTCCGGAAGGTAAGACGGTCACAGAAACGCCAGGGGTGGAAAACGCGTCGTTTTTGTAGCGTAAAAACGCGGGGCTCGTCAGATGTATTCCGACAGAAGACGCGCTTGAAAGGTCGAAAAGATCGGGAGAGACGCTGATATCCAGTTTCTCCAGAACGAATTCTCCCGGACGCCAGCTCGCGCGGGCGTCGCATTGCATATCTCCGTGACTCCGCGCGCTGACTTGAACGTTACGAGAATTGCCTTTGACGTCGGCTCTGACTCGGTCCAACGAAAGTGAAGGAGTTCTTATTCGGGTCAGCGACGCGGTCAGCGTCATATCGGGTTTGCCCCAAAGATCCTTGACGTTTATGTCGGATTTCAGACCGGAGAGCGAAAAACCGCCTTCTCTAGAGCGGTAACGGAAGTCGTCCAACGTTCCGCGCCATGACAGCGTCTGCGTTTTTTGAGAGGAAAGCGTCAGCGTCGCATGCATGGGGGAACCGGAAATAGGCAGTCCTGCGGCGCGTGCGACAGGTCGCCAGTCAGAAACGCGTACCGTCACGGAGCCGTCGAGACGAGGGAGCGACGCCCCCAGAAAAGCAGACACCGTGTTCGGTTCCGGTCGGGAGCCAAGAAAAGGAATCATGGCAAAAAGCTGACCGGTAACGGCGTTTTTTTCCAAGTGAATTTCCATTGCGTCCAACGCCACATCCAGACCGTTGCCGGTCTCCTGCTCTTTTAGATTCCAGAGCGTGTCAAGGGTCGCGCGTTGTTCGTTGATAAGCAGATCGGCCTTTGCCTGACCGGTCAGAAGAGGCGCGGTGACGGGCGCGTAAAGCGCGGGAGCGTTTTCTTTTTGATTGAGGGAGGCGAGAGGATCGGAAGCTGGATCGCCCTGAAAATGGCTTGCCAGACGAGGCAGGTCTGCAAGAAGTCGGGGAATGTCCGCATGGGGGAGAGAGACTTCCGCCGTAGTCTTGGCCAGGTGAACGTTTCCAAGGCGGAGTTTATCGCTTTTGAACGTCAGAGAGGCTTGAAGCGATGACAGAGGACCGGAAAGCTCTCCAAGCAGTTTGGCGTTTCCAGAGATATGGGGAGACAACGCGCCGGCGTCGCGAAGTTCACATTCCGCGCGCAACGCTATGTCGGCGTCAGACGAAAGAACGGGGCCTTTCGGCAAGGACAGGGTTCCTTCGGCAAGAGCGCGCAGCAATGCCGCGTTGAACTTTAGCTCGGTCAGCTCGGCGTTCAGGCTTCCCTGAGCGTTCCGACGCGCGTTGCCGGAACTTTGCAGGCGGCATTCGTTGCCGAGCAGCGTCGTCAGCGAGGCGTCGGCCCATTCCATGTCTGAAAGTTCCACAGAAGTAGAAAACGACAGCGAAGACGTGTCTTCCGGGGGGACGGAAGCGATGAAATTCGCGCGAAGTCGACCGTTTTTCTGACCTGTCATAATCCAGAGCTTGCGTGCGGCGGGACCGCTTTCCAGAGACAGGGAAGCGAAGGTTGGAAAAAGCGGCGTTTTCAGAAAATTTACTTCCGCATTCGCGGAAGCGGACAAGACGGCCTCGTTTGAGTCCTTTTCTTTTAAGAGGGCCGTAAGTGTCGTTCGGAAGAGGGAAGGGGTTCCGTTTCCGGACAGATGGAATTCCGCCTCCGCGCTTTCTCCCTCATGGTCGGGAAGCAGCGAGATAAATCCGAGGTCCGAGCCTTCCGCGTTTAGAAGAAGCTCAAGCGCGGAAGACAAAGAAGCGTTCAGGGTAACGGGACGGCAGGCAACGTCATTCCTTTTTATCGTCAGAGACGCATTGACCCCGTCGTGTCCCAGCGACGCTGACGCGTTCAGCGACGCCTGTATGGAAAGGCCGATAACGGCTTCTTCCAGGGTCGCCCGTTCGATGAGAAGACTGTCGATACGGAAGACGATCCAGTCCGGGAGGTTTTGAAAAAGGTTTGTCAGATTTTCCGCCATTTCTTGCGGCGAGAGCGGGGAAGAGGGCGTTTCTTCGACGTCGGACGCGTCCGTTTCAGGCAGTCGAAGAAGGCAAGCGTCGTCCAAAGAGGCCCTTTCCACAGTGACGGCTGCGGGAAGAGAGCCCCAATCCATGCGGAGTTCGGCGTTCTGAGCCTTCAGCCAGATCCCTTTCAAATCGCGAAATTCGATCCCGGAAAGCTGAACGCCGAAAGGCAGGGGGGCGCGCGCATGTTCCACGCGTCCGCTCAGACCGGACGGAAGCGTCGCTAAGGCGTCGTTTACAACGCGCGTCAGCCAGGCTTCCCCCATGGAGGTTCGCAGAAAGATCAGCGTTCCTCCTCCCATAATGAGGAGGAGTCCGAGGGTGACGACGAGCGTCCATGCCGCGCGCCGAAAAATTCGTCCGCGCGTTCTTTGCGTTTTCGTATCGTTGGGCGGGTACGAGGATGTGACGGAGCCTTGTTCCGATGTGTTGTTGGCCTCTTTATGTTCGCTCATCAGAAGGTCTGTCCTATGCTGATATAGATCTGATACGCTTTGTCGTCGTGCTTCCTGTTTAAAGGAACGGCGACGTCGAACCGAACGGGGCCGATGGGCGTATAGTAACGCAGACCCAAGCCTGCTCCCCACTGGAAATCATGAAAAAGACGGGGAAATTCATCCTCATAGACCATGCCGCCGTCGAGGAAAGGAACAATGCCTATATGTTCCGTTACGCGAAACCTGGCTTCAAGGTTGATCTCATGGAAGGAACTTCCTCCCCTCGGATCCCCGTAGCGATCCTTCGGCCCTATGGACTGATAGGAATAACCGCGAACGGAGCCTCCGCCGCCGCAGTAAAAACGCAACGAAGGGGGAATATTGTTGATGTCTACGCCCAGAAAGGAGCCGAAAGAGGTTCGAGCGGCAAGCACGAGCCAGTCGTCATCCAGCGGAGCGTAGTATCCCGAGGCGGTCAGCTTTGTGGACACGCCGAAAAAGTTTCCGTTATAATAACCGCCTGTAGGCGCGGCTTCCCACAGGGCGTAGGTTCCGCGAGACGGATTCATGATATCGTTGCGGGTATCGCGTCTCAACGCCAGAATAAAGCTTGCGTATCGATATTCGTCCTGCACGCCGCGGGTCACGGTGCCTTCTTCGCCGAACAGCTTGATGCTGCCCCACCACTCGGAAGAAATTTTTCGTTCCAAACCCACATAGGCGTTAAGAGCGGTGGTATCGTAGGCGTCCGTATCTTCACGGAGATAGGATGATCCTGCCAACAACTTCTGATCGCGGTCTCCGAAGTCCGGCTTTTCGAAGTCCGCCTGTACGCCGCGCTTGTCCTGGGCGAAAGGCGTTTTTAACGTCAGTTTTTCTCCCGCGCCGAACAAATTGCGATGCTGCCATTCTCCCTGAACGCCCAGGCCCGTATCCGTAGCGTAGCGGGCTCCCGCGCTGATGGTCTTAAAGCTTGACTCCCTCACATTGACAAGAACGGGCAGCGTCAGAGGATCCGTTTCTTTATTCTTGCGACCTTGGGTGGAAGGCGCAGGACTTACATCGACGAAGCGAAACAGACCAAGACTTTGCAGCTCCCGCCGATAGGCCTGCAAACGTCGTTCATCCCAAGGTTCGCCAGGCTGCCAGGTGATGAGGTCCTGAAGGTACTCGCTTTTTACATGGTTGGCGCCCTTGATCTCCGCATGGCCCATGACGGCCGCCGGTCCGGGATGAATGACAATGTCGCCGTTTAGAGTTTTCAATCGCTTATTGAGCGTATACCGGGTGGATGCGACCTCCGCTTCCGGATATCCTGAGCGGTGTAGAGCCTGTGGAACGTCGTCGACCGAAGCGAGAACTTTATCTGCCTCGGCGGGGGCTCCTTCGCGCAGAGAGAGGCGTTCGGGCGCAGGAGCGGGCTCAATCCCAGGGAACGGAGGCAGCGGTTCAGGTTCTGGCCTGTAGGAAAGGTTCAGATTGCCCACATGATAGAGAGGGCCGGGGGTCAGGATGAGCGTTACCTTGGCTACGCCGTCGCGCGTGTCTGGCTCCTCCACCTCGGTGTGTGCCGCGCTATCGTAGTAACCCATGGAGTGAAGCAGTTTAACGGCGTTTTCTCTGTCGATTCTTGCCCTTCGCATGAGACCGATGATGCCGTCCGGCAGCTGTTCGCGCAGCTGCACGAGCTGGCTGTGTCGTTCCATGGCTGAACGGATGCCGGAAGCGTCGTCAATGGCTCCGTCCACCTCTATCTGCGTGACGTAGCGCACTGGATCTGGTTCAAAAAGGGGAGAACTTTCTTCCTGCCGTTCCGAAACGTGCCGGATGAGTCCACAACCGGAAAGAGAGCAAAGCAAGAGCCATGCTCCCAGGACGAATGTTACGCGGCGGACAGCGAGGGATGACATATTGCAAGCACTAGCATGGGAGTGCTTGACTTGCAAGGGAATCGACGGGGACGGCTGAAGTAAATCATGTCGTAAGGATGTCCATTGTTAGTGAGACATTTCCCTGAGAAATTGTCGCAGCCTGGGATGTTCCGGCTTTTCAAAAATCTGAGAAGGCGTGCCCCGTTCCAGAATTTCCCCGTTGTCCATGAATAAAATGGAGTCTGCCGCTTCCTTGGCAAAACCCATCTCATGCGTGACCACCACCATGGTCATGCCGTCGCGGGCAAGATCAGACATGACGGACAGCACTTCACCGATCATTTCCGGGTCGAGCGCGGAGGTCGGTTCATCGAACAGCATGACGCGCGGCTGCATGGCCAGAGCCCGAACGATGGCGACGCGCTGTTTTTGACCGCCGGAAAGTTCTTCGGGAAAGGCGTATTTTTTATCTGCAAGACCTATGCGTTCCAGCAGCGCGTCGGCCACAGACTCGGCTTCAGCCCTTGTCATGCCACGCAGACGGATGGGAGAAAGCGTTAAATTGTCAAGTATACTGAGGTGTGGAAACAGATTGAACGATTGGAATACCATGCCCATATTCTGTCGGAGGCGGCAGATGTCGCATGTTTTGCTGTAAATGTCTTTCCCATCCACAAGAATTTGACCGCGTTGGATAATTTCAAGCCGATTAAGGCAGCGCAGCAGAGTCGATTTCCCGGAACCCGACGGACCGATCAAAAATACTTTTTCGCCTTCCATGACGTCGAAGGAAACGTTACGCAGCGCGGTAAGATTGCCGTAGTTTTTCCATACGCCGCGCACGGAAAGAAAAGGTCGAACCAACGCATGGGAGGAATTCATAACGGAGGCGGAATAGAACATGTCTTCTTCTGCAACAAGGCCGTTTGCCGTGTCAAGAGCGTCTGATGTTTTCTTGGACTGGACAGAACGTCCCGCGTGAGTATATTTTTTCGAAAACACAGGAAGAAAACGCATGATACAAGCCTTTGTCTGTCTTGGTTCCAATATGGGAGATGCCTCCGAACATCTTGCTGAAGCCCGCGCCGCGCTTGCCGCCATGCCGGGCGTGCGTCTTGCGGCCGCGTCTTCGCTGTATCGCACGGAGCCGCAGGGAAGAAAGAACCAGCCATGGTTTCTGAATCAGGTAGTTCGACTTGACTGCGCGGAAGACATGACTTCGCTTCAACTGCTGGACGCCATGCTGGAAAAGGAAACCGCTCTAGGACGCGTTCGTCATGCCGGCGATCATTTTGGACCGCGTGCCATTGACATGGATCTGCTGCTTTTCGGCAAAGAGCAAAAAGAAGAGGGCGAGCATCTTCTTTTGCCCCATCCCCGTATGGCGGAGCGTGCCTTTGTTCTTGTCCCTCTGCTTGAGATCGCTCCGGATCTGAGCATGCCTGATGGCAGAACCATAAAAAGTTTGCTGGAGAAATTACCTTATCGTCTTGAAGGTTCCGACATTTTCCAATAGATTCGATGCGACTGCGTCTTCGGCGGTATTTCATGACAATGCAAACCCTGCTCAGGAGAGAGTATGCTTATTAAGATAGTGATTTTTGCGCTGGTCTGTTATGTTCTCTATCGGCTGTTCGTGAACGACAGCAAGAAAAAGGCTGAAAAGGAAGCCGAACAGCGGAAAAAACGCGTAGAATCGGGAGAAATGGTTCAGGATCCTGTCTGCGGAACGTATGTTGATAAAAGCAACGCCATTACGGTTCGTAACGGCGATCAGACGTTGTATTTTTGCAGCTACGAATGCCGCCAGAAGTATATAGACAGATTTAATGAACAGCAGAAACTCAACTGATTTTTTCTTAAAAATTGGTGCTCGTCATGTTGTCGATTGTTTGGCGAAAACATGCCGTTATTGCGAGTGACGAGGACGAGAACGAAAGTAGTGTCTTCCCATGAAGGACATAATAAAAGCCCGGGATAAGCCGGGCTTTTTGTTTCAAAAGAGTGTGGAAGAAGGTCGCGCTTTCGCGTTTTGACAAGATCGGTTTGTCGACGGACAGGGCTTAGTCGCGTCTTTCCGTAAACGCGCAGAAGTAACGATCGGCATTCCCTACCGTGTATCTCATGCTTGCCGTCATGTCCCAAGGCAGGTCGTTTTCCCGGTTCAAGGGTTCACGCGTAAGAAAGACGATGCATCCACCTTCACTGAGATGTCCGCGCACGAAGGAGAGCAATTCTTTCCATGGCATGAACGCCCGACTGACTATGAGATCGGCTTGCTTTCCTTCCATGAACTGTTCAGCCCTTCCTCGAAAAACATGCGTGTTTTTGAGGGGGTAACGTGCCAGCACGGTGGATAGAAAAATCGTGCGCTTGTCACGGGATTCCACCATCCAGTAACTTCCATCCTGCCAAACTATGCGCAGCGGTATGCCAGGGAGACCCGCTCCCGCTCCAAGATCCCATGTGACAGGGGCTCCCGGCAGGTGGGGAAGTATCCTCGATCTGAGAAAGGCGGCGAGATGAAAACTGTCCAGAATCAACTCATCCAGCGCGTCTCTCCAATGTCGCGCGCCCACAAGATTCATCATCTTGTTCCAGCGCATGAGCAGATCAAGGTATCCGGCCAGTTGCGAAGCCTGCGAGGCATCAAGGGGAAAACCCGCCTTCTCACACAGCGTCTTGATCACCGCCGGAGAACAGTCGTCATGCCTTGCCATCGACGGCCACCCATTCATCGAAGCTGCTTTTGATAAAGTTCACTATCGAGGCATGCTCTTCCTTTCCTGGTCCGTGTATTTCCACCGGTGCGCCAAAACGGACATGCACGGGCAGGGCAGGCTTTATCCAACCCATGTCTTTGATAAGGGAACCTTCTCCCCATGCGTCGGTTTTGAGCGCTATGGGAATAACGGGAACGTTTGCCTTGCGGGCGAGTTTTACGCCGAGGCTGTTGAAATCTTCCGTTTTGACTTCAGGCTTGCGACTGCCCTGTGAAAAAATGATGATGGAACGACCTGCGGAAAGATGCTTCATGCCGCCTTCCAGAACCACGGCCAGATCTTCCCTGGGATTGCTGCGTCCCAGAGCCAGAGGTTCCCTCGACGCCAGGACCGGACCAAGGCAGGGATACTCCAGCAGGGATTTTTTTACGACGAACGTCACGTCTTTTCGCGGCTGAATGATGCAGGGAAGAAAAAACGTTTCCAGCGTGCTCATGTGATTGGCTTCAAAAACGCACGGACCCTCAAGATCAAGGTGTTCGACGCCTTCTATGATGATGGGAACGCCGATGCGTTCCAAAAGGCGTCCCACAAGAAAACTGTCGTAAACCCAACGAGCGGCGTCATAATTGCCCGCCGACGCTATGCGTCCGGCCCGATACATAATGCCCGCAAGGGAGAGATAAAAGCGCAGGGAAGGAAAAGCTCCCGCCGGATGCCCAGGCGAGTGGTAATCTCGAGAAAAGTGCGTTTCCATAGAAGTACTTCCATCGGTTATTTTTTTTCTGAGGGAGTGGCGCGATGATGACGCCGGTGCCAGGCATTAAGGCGCGGCTCGTCGCCCTGATCCTTGCACTGATAGTAACGCCGCGCGAGCACGGTTTCGGGCAGATACTCCTGATCCACCCATGCGCCGGGAAAGTTGTGAGGGTACTGATAATCCTTGCCGTAACCCCACTGCTTCTGCATTTTCGTCACTGCGTTGCGAAGATGCAGGGGGACAGGCTGCATGCCATTATTTTTTATTTCTCGCGTGACGTTATGGTATGCCGCGTAGGTGGAATTGCTTTTCGGGGCCAGCGCAAGGTAGACCGCAGTTTCGGCCAAAGGAATGTATCCTTCCGGCATGCCGACGAATTCCACGGCCTGCTGGCAGGCAACGGCCATGGGAAGAGCGTGGGGGTCGGCGAGGCCTACGTCTTCCGAGGCGGAAAGAATGAGACGCCGGCAGATGAAGCGCGGATCTTCTCCGCCTTCGAGCAGGCAGGCCAGATAATAGAGTGCCGCGTCGGGATCACTGCCCCGGATGGACTTTATCATGGCTGAGGCCAGTTCGTAGTGACTGTCTCCGTCCTTGTCATGCCGGGCCACTATATCCGGCATGACCTTTTGCACGTCGGCAAGAGTATGCTTGTTTTCAGGCAGAGCGGAGACATACTCAATGAGATTAAGCAACGCGCGGGCATCGCCGTTGGAGAGTGCGGCAAGAAACTCCAGTACGTCGTCGGGAAACGTAGCACCGGTTTTTTCCGTTCCCCGTCGGGCCAATACAAGCAGGTCATCCCGTCCGAGAGGCTTAAGGCGCAGAACATGAAGCCGGGAGAGAAGCTGCTTGGTCACACTGAAGGACGGATTCTCCGTTGTGGTTGCTATCATGGTCATTTCGCCGCTTTCAAGAATGGGAAGAAAAAAATCCTGTTGAGCCTTGGAAAAGCGGTGAAGTTCATCGAGAACCAGTATTTCCACACCGTCAACCAGTCGCCGCAGCTGCGGTATGCTGGCGTCGGGAGCGGAGAGGCGCAATACTTTTTTGCCTGTCGAGTGAGCCAGAAGCAGAGCCAGCGTGGATTTGCCGCAACCGGGGGGTCCGAACAGCAACAGACTCGGCAGATGCGGAGCGTCCAAAAGAGCCTGTATCTGCGCTCGCAGATGCGGTTGCCCGACAAAATGTTCCAAATCGGCAGGCCGCAGGCTATCCGGCAGAGAACGATTCATAGATCACCACCGGGATGTTGACCTTCCACACAACGAAGCC
>CALUUX010000067.1 GCA_944324085.1 uncultured Mailhella sp.
TGGACGCCATGTGTCGCGACACGTGGAACTGGCAGCGCAACAATCCCGAAGGCTACCGGACGTCCCGGGGATAAAGGCATGCGTCCGAGAAGGACGGAGCCGCGACAAAGACTCTTTCCCGCGGGATGTCCGCGGAGAGCATACGCGGGTCGGCTGTCGGCCCGAGAATTTTTCCCGTAAGGGGCCATCATCACCTTCTGAAACGTGACGCCCTACGTGAGCGACGGCTTTGCCCGCGGTCATCTGTCCGGCGGTAACGACAGCATCCGCGCCAACCTTGAAACGGACAGAAACTTCGCGCATATGGTGAGCCTGGGCCTGCGCGTCACCTTCTAATTTCTCCAGGAACCATCCAGCCCCGGATGCCGCTTCGCGCGGTTTCCGGGGCTTTTTCATATCGTAAAACCGGGGCGGAGAGTGCGGTGGCGCAATACGCTGGACATCCTGACGGATTTTTGCGCTGTTTGATTGACCTCCGCCGGTGGGAGCGATGGGATCGCCGTATTGTTTTATTGCAGAGTCTATGGCTTTTGATAATACCATGCTTAAAAGGCATAAATTTTTATTATACATAGGTATTTGCTCTTTTTTCGTGAAAAACGGTATTCTCAGACGAACAAAGAAACCAAGTTGGGAGACGAGCATCTATGGAAATCATAAAAGGCAGAACCTTTGATGAAGAACGAGCCTTGTACGGACTCAAGCACGTTTTCGTGAGGGATTGTTCGTTCACTGGTCCTGCGGACGGCGAAAGCGCGCTTAAGGAATGTGAGGACGTTGTGGCGGAACGTTGTTTCTGCAATTTGCGGTATCCGTTCTGGCACGTTCACGGTCTGACGATCAAAGACTGCGAGATTACGGAAAATGGTCGCGCCGCGCTATGGTATTCGGACCATATTGAGATTTCCGATTCCAGGTTGCATGGCATCAAGGCTCTGCGCGAGTGCCATGATGTTTCCGTAACAAGATGCGACGTCGTATCCAACGAATTCGGCTGGTTTTCGAGAAATTTTTCCATGACGGATTGCATGGTGAAAAGCGATTATTTCATGCTTCACGCCGCCAATTTGAATGTTTCTAACGTTCGATTCGTCGGCAAGTACGCGTTGCAGTACCTGCACGACTGCGTGTTTGAAAACTGCGACATCACGAGCCGTGACGCATTTTGGCACGCCCGCAATGTCACAGTGCGGAACTGCGCGTTGAAGGGGGAGTTTCTCGGCTGGTATTCCGATCATTTGACGCTGGAGCGTTGCCGCATCATCAGTTCTCAGCCTCTCTGCTACTGCGAGAATCTGAAACTTGTGGACTGCGAAGTAGTGGATTCCGATCTTTGCTTTGAGAAATCGGATGTCGACGCCGTGATCACGACGCCCGTGGACAGCATTAAAAATCCTCGGTCGGGAAAAATCGTGGTTCCCGCCGTGGATGAGCTGATTCAGGATCGGGATTCCCACGCGCAGATCGTGCTCACTGGGGCAACGTCGAAATAGGGGTGGGAAGAGCTCGAAGAACGCTCTCGTTCGTCTCTTTTTAAGGATAAAAAAGTCCGGTCGACGCTCCGCGGGGGAAGGTCGACCGGACAAGGTGACGGCGAGGGGGAGCCGTTACCGAATTCTTTTATTGCCTTCCCACACGAGGTCGGCCTGCGGCAGTACCGGGAGATAGGTAAGCCACTTGTGGCTCTTCATGTATTCCGGATCCTGCTGGAGCTTGCGGCTGAACTCCAGAATGGGCGGAACTATCGTGGTGATGTCGCCGGCAAGGTTGGCGGCGATTTGGGCGTTGGTGGCTTCCAGACAGAGGTCTATGGCTTTCTGGCTGTATTCCATGGAGCTCATGAGCGTGTCGAGAGCCTTGGCCGGGTTATGGAATCCGACGCTGTTTTCCGCGGAAATAAGATCCCAGAAGAATTGTCCCTTACGCACGTTTTCGCGGGCCGAGGCCATGAGAGACTCGTAATTCGCATGGCGTTCGCCGTTGAATTCGTTGGCGAGGCGCACGGCTTCGTGAGCCTTGACGCTGGTTTCCTGAGCCTTGAGCAGCTGGCGGTAGGTCTTTTCCTGAATGTAGCGTACGCGCTCGCGCAAGAATTCCGGCGTCTTGTCGGAATGGCAGGTGCGACAGGCGCGCAGTTCGGGATCCTTGAGGGGCGACGTCCACCAGTGGCTGGAGAACTTTTTGCCTTCCTGCTTCTGATAGGGCATGTGGCAATCCGCGCAGGAGACGCCGGCCGCTCCGTGCGGACCGTTCTGCCAGGTTTCATATTCCGGATGCTGCGCCTTGATGATGTTCACGCCGGAAACGGCATGCACAAAATCAGTGAAAGGTCCGCTTTTGGGGCCGTGAGTGTTATAGTATTCATACATGTCTTCGGGGTCGAAACCGTTGTCCCATGGGAAGACCGGCTTGCCTGCCGGACCGTTGTCCTTGTGGGTGAAGTAGTATTCCACGTGGCACTGACCGCATACGAGACTGCGTTTTTCGTTGCGCGAGAGCGTGGCCCAGTCCTTGCCGCTGCGGGCCAGCCAGTCTTTGAGAGGAATGGAGTAGAGCTGAAGTTCCATGGTTGTGGTGTCGTGACAGGTGGCGCAGCTTATGCTTTCATTCATCACGTCCACCTTGGTGCGGTAGTCGTTGAAGTCGCGGCTCCATACCTGATCGCCGTCAGCCGCCACCCACTGAGAGATGGCGGGAACCTTGCAGTTCCAGCATGTGGTTGGCATGTTGCCCTTGCCGTCGGGAGCGTAGCGGTTGATGCGGTCGATATCGAGAATGTCCTTCACCGCGTAGGTGTGGCCGCGCGCTTCATTGTATTCATACATGAAGGGATAGCCCAGCCACAGGTTTTTCAGGTACGGCTGCGCGGCCTTGAATCCCTTGGGCAGAGGATTGACGCCGTCGTTTTTGCGGAAGTTGATCGAACCTTTGTATTCCGTCATCACGGAACTTTCGTCGTTTTGCCTGTAGGAGGCGTACTGGAGGGGAAAGGCCTTTTCAAAGGCGGAAGCGTTCAGGGTGTTTGCGGGAAGGCCGCTTTCGTAGATGGGAGTCTTCACCACGGGCGGATCGTCCTGACAACCCGCGCTTACGATGGAGCATACGAGAACCGCGCCTGCCATGATCATGTTCTTCTTATTCATCTGCCGCCTCCCTGAAGCTGACGGGAATTTTCTTCTGATGCGCCATGCCGCGGTGGCAGTCCACGCAGTAGGGCTTGGCCATCATAATATTTTCGTTGGCTATCCGGTGGCAGGAACGGCAGTTGGCGTTCACCACTTCCCGGGTTTCCAGTCTCGCGAGCAGCGGGGCCTCCTTGCCCTGCAGATTGGCCACAACGTCGCGCAGACCTTCCTGCGCTTTGAAGGGCAGTTTGCTCAGCAGATTGTGGGGCGCGTGACATTCGTTGCACGCCAGATCGGCGTGAGGCGAACGACTGTGCGTGATCGCGGCTTCCCGCATGACGTGACAGGTGGAACAGAAGGGCCTTGAGTCGGAATATTGCATTCCCGCAGCGGCCAGAAGGATCAGCGCCGCTCCCAGCGCCGCGCCCCCCAGTGCCGCTTTCCATGGACCGTGCCTGGACGTTTTCATAGTTCTCCTCCCTGTTTTATGAAAACACGGCGCCATGGTTATATCTTGTCATGACGATATTAGATGTGATTTTAATCACAAATGACGTCATTTTACAGAGAAAAAGGAAAAGTTTTCTTTCGTGGCATCGTTGCGCGTGTTTTATCAGACTGGCTGTGGAAGAAGATTGTCTTTGAGCGGAAACGAAACGCGTGCGATGTTTTCGGCGCGGGCGGGGGAGGCCGTATCCTGGAGAGCGGCGCGTTCTTGACTTTGAAAGAATAAAAGGTATTGTTCAAAACAACGGCCTGAAAGTTTATCGGCCGTGCGTTCCTGCTGGTATATCGGAACTTGCGCAAAAGGGCGTCCGCGTCCTTTGCGGTGAGCGTTCATGATTCGGCAGGATTTTTTGTCTTTTTCCGTCTCGTTTCGGGGAATGTCCCTCCTGCCCCTTTTGGAAAGCTCCCGCGCCACAGCTGTTGCGGCGCGGCGTCTTTGCGCGTGAATTTTCGCTGTTTTTGTCGTCATCATATCAGGAGATCTCCATGGCCGATATACGTCTTGTCAGACCCGCCGCGGGAAGCGTTCAGAACATTGTCTGCGAACCGGACGCCCGCTTTGTTTTCGACTTTCCCACTGATGAAGCCACACTTTCGCGCTCTGGCGACAACCTTGTGATCACGTTTGAAGACGGCGGTTCCATTGCGTTGGAAAACTTCTATACGGCCTATTCCAGCGAGAACATGCCTTCATTTTCCGTGGAAGGGGCGGAAATCGCCGGTGAAGACTTTTTCATGGCCATGAATGAGCCGGATCTCATGCCTGCCGCCGGTCCGTCTTCCAACGCGGGAGGCCGTGGGAACGGCAACCGCTTTCACGACTATGTGAACGCCGATCTTCTGGACGGTCTGGATCGTCTCGGAGGTCTGGACGTCGGTTGGGGCGGTGGCGACGTGTCTCCCGACGTGGACGGCGCGGCGTCGGCCGATCCGAACTTCGCCCCCACCATGGAAATGCCCCTGGGGCTGGAGCTCGTGGAATCGGGCGTGAAGGAAGGCGGCAATACGCCGGAACCTGGCGTGCCGGTCATTTCCGGCGTCATTGTCGGGAGCGACGCGAATCATCATGCCTTTACCTATCAGCTTTACGACGCGGCGGGCCTGCCCGTGGACTTTATCGACACGCCCTACGGCCGTCTGGAACTTTCGGCGGACGGTCACTACACCTATACGCTCGATAACGCGGATGCGGACACGCAGAAACTTGTGGCCGGAGAAACGGTGACGGAACACTTCACCGTGCAGGTGACGGACGTGTACGGCGCATGGAGCCGGGACACGATAACGGTCACCATCACCGGCACCAACGACAGACCCGTGCTTACCCTGGAGGAAAACGCCGCCGCGTTCACGGAAGATACGGACACCGCGCGGAAGGAGGGCGAATTTTCGGTGTCGGATGTGGACGCCGACGCGGGGACGGACAGAACTTTTGTGATCGCCGGAACGGAAGGAACGGTCGGCGTGGCGACGAACGGGCATAGTTCCGGAACAGACAGCGCTGACGCCTCGTTTGACACGGCCTACGGCACGCTGACCGTGCATCCCGACGGCACATGGACATACGAGCTCAAGAACGACGCGGAAGTCGTGCAGTCTCTGGGCAAGGGGAATACGCATACGGAAACGTTCACCGTCACGGTGATCGACGAACACGGCGCGTATGATACGGGATCCATTACCGTAACGATTACGGGAACCAACGACGCGCCGACCATAGAAACGAGCGGCAGTCTTTCCGTGATGGAATCGGGCGTGGGGCGCAACGAATCGGGCGAAGCGTACATCGACGGCACGGACGAGCAGGAAAATAAGGAATTTACCGGCAAGGACGAATCTCTGACCGGTCAGGCGGACTGGAGCGACGTGGACAGCGGCGCGAAGCTGAGCTT
>CALUUX010000068.1 GCA_944324085.1 uncultured Mailhella sp.
TCGGAAGTTAAGCGCTTCATCGCCCATGATACTGCGCATTTTTACGTGGGAAAGTAGGCCGATGCCAAGGTTATCTTTAGAAAGGCTCCTGTTTTCAGGAGCCTTTCGTCGTTTAAAGCCCCTTGCGCTGTCGCGGCGTTTGCCGTCTCGTCGGTGCTTCTTCCCCTGGTCCTTTCGATCAGGGGCCTTCGCGTCGCGGAGAGGGGGCAAGTTTATCCCCAGGGGAAGCGATAAGGTCCTCGCTTTGTGGCTTTGCGGAAGACGTCTTTTTGGGGGAGGGATGACGCGCTCTCCCGCCGGTACGAGATCCTCCCCTTGCGGATGGACTCGACGCCGCTGTGTCCTTCGCGCGCTTCCCCGTGCGTCGGTAACGTCGTTTTTTGTCCTTCTCACCCCCCCCTTGCAAGTTCCTTGAACGAGGGCTGTCAAAGATCCGCGGCGTGTTCGGAAAGCTTGCTTTCGCATCGCGTCGTTTTTTTAAGTTTTTCTTTGGTACCTTTCGGTGATGACAACGCGTGTCTAGAACGGGTTTCCCTGTATGCTGAAGCGTCGTTTAATATCTCATAGCCAGTCGTCGTATCTTGTGAGGTAGCCTCAATATCGTGAGGCACAGAGCATCAGGCCGTCGTTATCGCCTTTTATGTTTTTTCTTTGGCAGGAAATGGCTAAATGATCCTACAGACGAGCCGTGATGTAGGACGACATGCTTGTCTTTTTTATTTTGTGCGTTTTTTGATCTTAATTTGCCATTGAGTGACGAGGGTTGCTTGTGATCAGTGGGGGAATGATTGACTTGGGGAAGCGTGAATTATCCGCCCGCGCAGTGGATTTAGGGATAAGGCCTTTCTTTTTTTCACGCTTGGGAGGATCTGGGACGTCTTTTGACGAAAAATAGCTGGGTGTTTTTTGGCGGATAGAAAATAATCATACAAAAATCATAGGAATTCGTTGGAACATTCTCTTATAAAGAAATAAATCACAATATTCAGTTGTGAAAAAAAGTTACGCTAACCTCTTTGAAAAACGACTATTTTTATCTTTTTTCAGAGATTTTGAAAAAAGGAAAAATTTGGAGAAGTTAAAGCGTAAATAATAGATAATATAAATAATAACAATATATTAAGCAAATATGTCATGTGTTCTTTTTCCGTAGGCGTTATTAAAATTTCAATGAATGTTGTTTCTTTTTACGCTTGACCCCAATACTTGCGAAGATTTTTTATTTTTTATAATCCTATCATCATAGGCTTATTCAGATTCTTTTTTTGATAAGAGTTTCTGGTGTGATGATCTTTTAATGTATGGGGGAGTATCATGGCGTGGACCCAAGTCTATGATCCAGTCGTCAGCGAAGTTGTTTCAGCGTGCATTGCGGCCATACCGCTTGTCATCCTGCTTTATATGCTGGCTATAAAACGAGCCAAGGGACACATCGCTGCGCTGGCCGGACTCGCTTCCGCTTTTGTCATCGCCGTCGTTGTCTGGGGCATGCCCGTGGTTACGGCCATCAGTTCTGTGGGACTTGGCGTCGCGAATGGCTTGTTTCCCATTATCTGGATCGTGATCACCGCGGTCTGGGTGTATAACATGACCGTGGAATCCGGAGAATTTGAAATTATCAAGGATTCCCTGGCCAGAGTGACGCCCGACCGTCGACTTCAGACCATCTTTATCGCGTTCGCGTTCGGTTCCTTCCTTGAAGGCACCGCCGGCTTCGGCACGCCCGTGGCTATTACCGCGGCCATGCTCGCCGGTTTGGGCTTCAATCCTATTTACGGCGCCGGATTGTGCCTCATTGCCAATACGGCACCTGTGGCGTTCGGCGCCATCGGCGCGCCGGTGCTTACCGCCGCCAGCGTGTCCGGCATGGATCCTAATCTGATCAGCCAGGTGGCGGCTCGTCAGCTTCCGCTGCTGGCCATCATTATTCCGTTCTGGCTCAGCATTGTGATGTGCGGCGTCCGTCGTTCCATGGAAATTCTGCCCGCCATCCTTGTCGCTGGGGTCTGCTTTGCCGGAGCGCAGTTCCTTTTCGCCAACTATCACGGCCCGACCCTTCCCGACATCATGTCCGCCATCGCTACGATCGTCGGTCTGCTTGTTCTGCTTCGTTTCTGGAAGCCCAGTTCCATCTTCCGTTTTGCGGAAGATCCCGCCGTCAGCACCGACGGTCCCGGATATTCCGGCAAGGTCGTCCTGCGCGCCTGGGGGCCCTACCTTATTTTGGCCGTCATGGTGTTTTTGTGGGGCCTGCCGCAGTTCAAGAGCATGCTGAACAGCATTTCCGCGCCCAGCTTCGCCTGGCCGCTGCTTGACGGCATGGTAAACCGCGCGGCTCCCATTGTGGCTTCCGAAGCCCCTTACGCCGCCGTGTTTACGTTCAGCTGGGTATCCGCCGGCGGCACCGCCATTCTGCTTTCCGGCTTCATTGCCGTGCCTCTTATGCCCGGTTATTCCTATGCCAAGGCCGTGAAGTGCTTTTTCACCACGCTGCATCAGCTGCGTTTCCCCATTCTGACCATCGCCAGCGTGCTTGGTCTGGCCTTCCTCATGAACTATGCCGGCATGAGCTCCACTCTTGGTCTGGCTTTCACCAAGACCGGCAGCTTCTTCCCCTTCTTCGCCCCCCTCATCGGTTGGCTGGGCGTGTTCCTTACCGGCTCCGACACTTCGTCCAACGCGCTGTTCTGCAGCATGCAGCACACGACTGCCACCGCCGTCGGCATTCCTCCTGAACTGGCCGTGGCTTCCAACGCCGTAGGCGGCGTTACCGGCAAGATGATTTCTCCCCAGTCCATCAGCGTGGCCACTTCGGCTACCAACATGGTGGGTCAGGAAGGCAATCTGTTCCGTTTCGCTCTGGGACACAGCGTCGCGCTGACGCTCATTCTGTGCGTGCTGGCTTATTGTCAGGCCGGCTTCCTGAGCTGGATGCTTCCGTAAGAAGGAAGACGGGATCTGCATGAAAAGGGTTCATGCAGACCAGGGCGGGAATCGTTTCGGGGGGTCGAAACGGTTCCCGCCTCTTTTATGGCGTGGGGCGACTGGTCGGCTCGCGACATCCATGCGTTGACGATTTCGTTCGGCTCGTCGCTCTTCTCTTGCTTCCGACGCCCGCTGCGGCTATACTGCCCCACGAATTTCTCAGCATAACGGGACCAGCCATATGGAATTTACGGAAAAAGAACAGGCCGTTTTGCGCATCGCGCAGAAGAGCATCCCCAATTCTCTTACGCCCTATGCCGATATGGCCGCCGCTGCCGGCTGCACGGAAGAGGAAGTGCTTGCGCTGCTTCGTCGTCTTAAGGAGTCGGGCGCCATTCGTCGTTTCGGCGCCAGCATCAAGCATCAGCGCACGGGCTGGACGCACAACGCCATGGTGGCGTGGATAGTGTCGCCGGAAGAGGTGGACGAAGTGGGGAGAAAGGCGGCTGAGCATCCGCGCATATCCCATTGCTATTATCGTCCCAGTCCGTATCCGGCATGGCCGTATACGTTTTACACGATGATTCACGGCAAGAGCGAACAGGATTGTCTGGACGTGGTGAATGATTTGCGTCGCGACACTTCTCTGGAGACCTATGAAGTTCTGGAGAGCCTGAAAGAACTAAAAAAAATTTCCATGACGTACTTTGCGGAGCCGTCGAAGTAAGAGGAGCAAGACATGAATACTCAACGTTCTCATGAACTTTTCGTTCGCGCTCAGCAGCTCATTCCCGGCGGTGTGAACAGTCCCGTGCGAGCTTGCCGCAACGTTCACGCCGATCCGCTGTTCATTGCCTCCGCCAGGGGGTCCCATCTCACGACGGTTGACGGCGAAGAGGTCATTGATTTTCTCGGTTCCTGGGGTCCCATGCTGGTGGGACACGCGCATCCTGAAGTGACGGACGCCATTTGTCGCGCGGCCGCGCGCGGAACGAGTTATGGCGCGCCCTGTGAGGATGAGGTTCGTCTGGCGGAAGAAGTGTGTTCGGCGTTGCCCTCCGTGGAAATGGTGCGCATGGTGAATTCCGGCACTGAGGCCACGATGAGCGCGTTGCGTCTTGCGCGCGGCGTGACTGGCCGTGATAAGATGATTAAGTTCATCGGCGGATACCATGGGCATGGAGACGCCTTTCTCGCCAGCGCGGGCTCCGGCGTGGCCACGTTTTCCATTCCGGGAACGCCGGGCGTGCCTTCGGGCACGGTGGCGGATACGTTGCTGGCCCCCTACAACGACTTGGATGCCGTGAAGGCGTTGTTTGAAGCGTGGCCCGACCAGATTGCGGCTTTGTTTGTGGAGCCTGTGGCGGGCAATATGGGACTTATGCTGCCCCAGCCCGGATTCCTGCGCGGTCTTCGTGAGCTGTGCACGAAGTATGGCGCGCTGTTGGTTTTCGATGAAGTGATTACCGGCTTTCGTCTTTCTTATGGCGGCGCGCAGGAGCGGTTCGGCGTTATGCCCGATCTGACGACCTTCGGAAAAATTATCGGCGGCGGTTTGCCCGTGGGAGCCTATGGCGGTCGGGCCGATATCATGCGTCATATCGCTCCGGAAGGAGAGGTGTACCAGGCGGGCACGCTGTCGGGCAATCCGCTGGCTATGGCGGCCGGGCTGGCCACGCTGAATATTCTCAGGCATGCCGATTACGCCGCGCTGGAAGCCCGCGTTCATGCCTTTGTCGAGGAGCTTTTGGAGATACTCAAGGGGAAGGGCGTTTCGGTGCAGATACCGCATATCGCCTCGCTGTTCACCGTTTATTTTACGGAAGCGCCTCTTGTGGACTTTGCGAGCGTGCAGACCACGGATCAGAAGTTGTTCGAGACCTTCTACAAGCAGATGCGTGAACAGGGGATTTTCATGGCGCCTTCGGCCTTTGAAGCCAACATGCTTTCCTTCGCGCACAGCGATGACGATTTTGCCAGAGCTCTGGAAGCGGCCCGCCGCGTGAAGTTCTGACGTTACGTTTCCAGAAGACAAAAAACGCGGAGCTCTTCAGGATTCCGCGTTTTTTTGGTTAAAAGAAACCCCCCAGCTAGGCTGGGGGTTCCCGAAAACTTATAGTTATGCGTAAGTTATAAACACTCCTTTTGATTTGCTAAGAAAGAGGTGCGGTCTGGCAACTGCGCCCATAAGCAAATCAAAAGGAGGTCAC
>CALUUX010000069.1 GCA_944324085.1 uncultured Mailhella sp.
GCCTACTTTGGAAAGATGCAGACAGCCTGCAAATAAAAAAATTATGGGAGTATCTCTGCACCTACTGCTATCTGCCGCGTCTTTCCGATTACAGCGTACTTGAAAAGGCCATCCATGAAGGTGTGCAGGAAGAAGATTACTTTGCCTATGCAGCTGGCGTAAGTGAAGGGCGGTTTATAGATTTGAAATATGCCCAAAAGGCGTCTATAGATCGCAGTGGCTTCATAGTTCGTAAAAGTGCAGCAAAGAAGCAACTCGAACTGGAACATATACAAAATAATCCATCACCTTCTGGATCTGTTACTGATGCGGGAGTTTCGAATCCTCATCCTTCCGTGCAACGGGAAGGCGGGACACCTTTGACTACGGAGCGGACGGGCACAGAGCCCTCCACCTCTCCATCGCCCCTGTCTACGCCCAAAAGTATGCGATTTTTCCTCTCCGCACCCTTGGACGATACCCGCGTTAATCGAGACGTACAACGTATTCTCGAAGAAGTTATTTCTCAGCTTACAGCAGACAATGGGGTTACGTTGAGCCTGCGGCTTGAAGTGGAAGCCAGTGCCTCAAAAGGCTTCTCACAAGAGACAATCCGCGTAGTGTCCGAGAATTGTCGGACATTAAAAATCAAAGACTTTGGCTTTGAGGAAGAGTAACTTTGCTTAATGCTGATACTTCAGCGTTCAACGGCGTCCTAAGAAATTTTTTGAACTATTTTAATTTTTTAGGTATTTTTGTAGGTATTATCTTTCTATACAGATAAAAATATTTTTAATTTTAGTATGTTATAATTTAAAAAATATCCCGTTGGTGACACCAAAACGCCTGCAGGAACCCCGTGAGTCTTCTCGCGGGGTTCTTTGTTATTCATCCGATTCCAAGAGGCCGCGTTCTTTTAACTACCGCTCACGCGCGTCGAAACTTCCCCAGGACAGCCCCCTTGGCTTCGCCATGGGCGACTCTCGCACACGCGAAGCCAAGAACGACATCCACGCTCACCAAGATTTTTCCATCGCCGCATCGCATCGGCTCACGAGCTTCTCAGCCGGGCCACGCCTTTCCCTGTTTTAAGTCGAAAAACGGCAGGATCAAAAAGAACCTGCCGTTTTTCGAAACGTTTCGCGTCCAGCCCGGACGCTTGTCAGATCAGAAGGGAATGTCGTCCATAGTGCTCGCTTCCGAGGGGAACGCGGGACCGAGATCTTCATAGCTGTCCTGCTGCTGTTGCGGAGCTCGATTGCGGGGAGCCTGGCGGGAAGGCTGCGCGGGGCGAGGGGCCGCCTGCCGGGGCGCGTATCCCATGCCGTCGCCGTCCGCGGGCGCGCCGGAATTGCGACGATCGAGGAACTGCACGCGATCGGCCCGAATCTCCGTCGTATACCGATCCTGACCGTTCTGATCCTGCCACTTTCGCGTGGACAGCTTGCCTTCCACATACACCAGACTGCCTTTGCGAAGATACTGATTGCAGTTTTCCGCCGCGCGCTGGAACACAACGACGCGATGCCATTCCGTGCGTTCCACGCGGTTGCCGTCCTTGTCAGTATATGATTCATCCGTGGCGATACGCAGCGTGGTCACGGGAGATCCGCTCTGAGTATAACGAAGTTCAGGGTCAGCGCCGAGATGGCCGATGATCATGACTTTATTCAACATGGAAAATGAATCCTTTTTCTACAGGTGAATACTTGCGGCAACCAAGAAAACCGCTCTCGCTTACTTTTTCAACATAGACCGAATACCCATGGAACACAAGCGAAATCCTCTTCGTGACCTTCCTGTCCGTCCCTCCGACGCCCTCCCCGGATGATAACGCCTTTCGTCTGAAAAGACGGCGCCAACGTCTCAATCGTCTACATTATTCTCTCGGCAAACAATGTTCCTCATGGCTATCTTCCCCCACGAAGCATTGCCTTCTCGCGTTTTCCTGATTTTACATGATTGTCACACGGCAACCGCGGCTTTTCTCTAAAAACGTCAAAAAAGACGCGGATACCCCCATGACGGGACTTGACGATCACGCCGTACAATGCCAGAGTTTGCCGAAAGTGTATTCGTCCCTGCCGTTCTGATTTCGGCGGGTGAAGGCTCCCGACCGCAAGGCCGGTTCCATATACACGAAATTCAAGATCGTGTGCGCTGTCAGGAGATGTGTACCATGGAAAAGAAAAATCTGGACTGGGCCAATTTGAGCTTTAGCTACATGAAGACCGATAAACGCTTCGTGGCCAACTATAAGAACGGAGCTTGGGATAACGGCGAACTTACCGACGACGACAAGGTCGTCATCAGCGAATGCGCCGGCGTGCTTCAGTATTCCCAGTCCTGCTTTGAAGGCCTGAAAGCCTACACCACGGAAAACGGTCACGTGGTCTGCTTCCGCCCCGACCTCAACGGTCAGCGCATGGAAGATTCCTGCCGTCGTCTGGAAATGCCGGTCTTCCCCAAGGAACGTTTTGTGGACGCCGTGGTGGAAACCGTGCGCGCCAACCTTGCCTGGGTTCCCCCCTACGGCTCCGGCGCCACGCTGTACATTCGTCCCTACATGTTTGGCAGCTCCCCCGTTATCGGCGTGAAGCCCGCCGATGAGTATCAGTTCCGCATTCTGGTGACCCCCGTCGGCCCGTATTTCAAGGGCGGAGCCAAGCCTATCACCATCCGCGTGAGCGACTTCGACCGCGCCGCGCCCCGCGGCACCGGCAACATCAAGGCCGGCCTCAACTATGCCATGAGCCTCCATCCCATCATGGACGCCCATCGTCAGGGATACGCCGAAAACATGTATCTTGATCCCGCTACCCGCACCAAGGTGGAAGAAACCGGCGGCGCAAACTTCATCTTCATCACCAAGGACGGCAAGCTCGTCACGCCTAAGAGCAACAGCATTCTGCCTTCCATCACCCGTCGTTCGCTCCTCTATGTGGCGGAGCACTACCTCGGCATGGAAGTGGAAGAACGCGAAGTGCCCATGACTGAAGTGCCTTCCTTTGCGGAAGTTGGTCTGTGCGGCACCGCGGCCGTCATCTCCCCCGTGGGCAAAATCGTCGATCATGACAAGGAAATCTGCGTGCCTTCCGGCATGGACGCCATGGGCCCCGCGCTCACCAAGCTGTACGACACGCTCACCGGCATTCAGATGGGCCGCATCGAAGCCCCCGAAGGCTGGATCAAGCGCATCGCCTAACGCATTTTCCTCCGGGCGCAATATCGTTCCGTCGCCTACGGGGAAGCACGCCTGACCAATCGTCACTCCGGTGACGGAGCCTCTCGCCCCTTTCTCGTATATGAGAACATCAAAACGAAAGACCGTCTGTTCCGTTGAAGGAACAGACGGTCTTTCGTTATTTTAAGAAACTCTGACGCCTCTTCTTCTCTTTTGGAACGTCTCCTGTCCGGACTCAGATCCCCGGCGCGTCGCTTGCCTAAAAACATCAAGGTTCGCCAAGAGATTCAACGCTCGCAGAAAATTTCCAGCGTTTCCCCGGCGAGCCCGCGGCAGAAGCCTTTGCGGAAGCGGAAAGGCTTTCCGCTCCCTTCCTCGATAACGTCCATGTCCTCTGCCGGAGACGTCAGTTCGCAACCGGCGGCAAGGCATCGCTCAAGGAAAACGTCCACGTCTTCAGGACGTTCCACGCTCAGAGCGACATGAGAAAAGACGCCCGTGTCCTTGCCTTCCGCGCCAAACACCATTTCGAGAATGCCGTTGCCGAAACTCAGCATCGTGATATGTCTCGTCGGCGTGCCCCAACTTCGCAGCACCGAAAGGCCGATGACTTCCTTATAAAAAGTCGTTGCGCGCTCATAAACGGCGCGATCCTGAACGGCCATGGCCACATGATGCAACCGAACCCGGATCATGCTTTTCTCTCCCTTGCCTTACGTTCACCGCAACACGGAACGAAAGGAATGACGCTGATAAAATTCATCCACATAAAAAAACTGCTCCTGCATGATCTCCACGCGACGGGGCAGATACTCGCTGTAACTCTGATGGGTGATGATTTCCGCAACCGGCGCCGCAAGCAGACGACTCTGCCGTTCAAGCCAGCGGGCTTTTTCCAACGTAGCTTCCGACCTGGAACTTTTTTCCACACTGTGCCAGTCGTCTGCGGCAAGCCTCAGCGTCCGGCACAGCACCTCAAGAGAATACAGATTGCCGTATACGTCGATATCCCTGTCGTCCTGAAGAATAAACAGCTGGGAATCCGCCCAGTTATCCCACGTGCGGCAAAAAGATTCCACCGATTCCCGGAGCTGTTCCGGAGAACTCAGGCCGCTCATGACGCTCGTAACCCCCTTTTCTATGGTAGTGCGAGCGTCCTGAACGTAACGCTTTTCCCAATCCGGCCTGGAAATTTCTTCTGACGCCAGACGGACGGCCGTTGCGCGCGCCTCTTGCGGCATGTAAAAAGAACTCCCAAAGAGGCCGACGACAACAACCAAGACGGCGAATATTTTTTTCATGAAAAACCTGCGCTATAGGCATGATAACCTTTCTCTCTATAGCGTAATTTCACGATGACGACAAGACAGGTTAAGTAAAGTTCGCGACTTCGCCCACGTCCGATGCGGGAAGTTCGCGACCTTGACGAGGCGAACGTCTCCCCGGCATCCGGCCTTTCCCTCGAAACCTGAAAGAATTTCTTCGTCTTTCCACGCTTGACAGCGTCGCGAGGCCTGTCTTTAATGGCCTTCCACCGCACGCATGTCCCGACGGCGGCAGAAAAAGGATATTTTCATGCGTTCATCCAAATGTTCCCTCGTCCTTCTCGGATTTCTGACCCTGGCGCTCGCCGCCTGTTCCGCCAAACAACCCCAGCGAACGCCGGCTCTGACCGACGCCCAAGTTGAACGTTTCGACATCGGATACTCTTCCGCGAGCTCATGGCGCGACGCCTGGCAACGACTCTCCGCAAAACTCCAGCAGGACGGTCTGGACGCCGACCGCACCAGCGAGCTTTTTGCCAAACTCGACATGCCGCCTTCCCCCATACCTATGGGCGTGAAGGTCAAGGAACTCTACTCCAACAAATTTCTTCCCAAGCCCAAGGTCAGACCGCAAAAGGCCTTTGAGACAAAACTCGGCATTCCCGGTCCATGGTTCAAGGGCGTGGTAACGGCAGCCAACGCCAGAACATGCCGGGCGTTTATGGACAAACACGCCGTGGCGTTCGCCAGAGCCGAACTCAATTACGGCGTCCCCTCGGAAGTCGCCGCAGCCCTTCTCTTTGTGGAAACGCGCCTCGGCGGCTATCTCGGCAAGCACAACGCGTTCTACATGCTGGCCAGCATGGCGGTCACAAGGAATCCGGCCGACATTCCCGAATACATCGGCAAGCTCCAGGGGGCCGACCGCCAACTGCCCTGGATACGGGAAAAAATGATCGTCAAGGCGGACTGGGCCTACAGTGAACTCAAGGCCCTGCTCTCCTACTGCTACGCCAACGGCATCGATCCTCTCAAGATCAAGGGGTCCATCTACGGAGCCATCGGACTCTGCCAGTTCATGCCCACAAATATCCCCCGCTACGCTGTGGACGGTAACGGCGACGGCGTCATCGACCTGTTCACCGTAGACGACGCCGTGGCCAGTCTGAGCAACTATCTGCGCAGAAACGGATGGAAACCGGGCTTGTCCGTGACGAAACAGACCAGAGTGCTGCGCTCCTACAACGCCATGGATATTTACGCGCACACCATTCTCGCGCTGGCCAAGACCATACGGCAGGTCAAGTAATCCGCAACGTCTTTCGTGATTAAAAGAGCTGCCGGACCATCTCCGACAGCTCTTTTTGCTTGCCTTATCGGGCCTGGGATTCCTTCTTCACTTCGGAAAACGGCCTGAGCACGGGGGATTCCGCCATCACTTTGCGCGCCGCTCCGTACAGTCGGTCCAGAGCGCGATCGGCGATCATGCGTTCCTGCATGGCGGTAATGACGCCCGTTTCCCAGATGGTCTTGCGCAGATCTTCATAATTCTGGCCCGTGCCCTTGGTCATGGCCCGCACGGCGTCTTCGGCTTCCTGTCCGCTCACCCTGATGCCTTCACGTTCGGCCAGCGCAAGCAGGAACGTGTGCCCCTTCGCCTTTTTGCGGGCAAACGCCATGGACTCTTCGCGCATGTGCTCCAGCGTTTCGCGGATGGTATTCTCGTCGGCGCGCTGTTTTTTCAGATAATGTTCGGCGTCGCGCTGATGTTCGCGATAAAAACGCATGACAAGACTCTCCGGAAGAGGAAACTCCCTGCCGGCCAGTTGTTCTTCCATGAGCTGACGCTTGCCTTCCCGCTGAATCTGGCGCATGTGCGCGGCAAAGGTCTGCTGCCAGACTTCCTGTTTCAGCGCGTCAAACGTGGCAAAACCGAGCTTCTGCGCCGTCTCGTCCGTAAGCGGCGGCAATACCTCGCGCTGGATGCGACGCAACACGACGTCAAGCTGAACCTCACGCCCACGAAGCGTGGGATCCGGATAGTTGTCAGGGCAGATCATCACGCCGTGTCCCTCCTCGCCCACGTTCAGAGCGCGGACGATGGGATCCATTTCCGGCACTTTCGCCCCGGGGCGGACGGGAAGCAGCTGAAGCCTGAAATTATCGGCCGTCATGCCGGGCAACGCCTTGCCGTCCACGGTGCCTCGCACGTCCACAGTGAGCAGATCATGATCCTGAGGTTTGCGGCCGGTGACGTCCACATACTGGGCAAGCCGACGCAGGGCCTGATCCAGCATGGCGTTGAGCGCGTCGTCCGAAGGAGCGGGATCGGCCACCGTCACGGAGAGAGTCTCAAGGTCGGGAAGATCAATTTCCGGCAGCACGTCGAAAGACGAGGTAAACGAAAAACTCTGGCCCTCCTCCGCGGGAGTGCCGCGATACTGTGACGGACACAAAGGACGAATGCCTTCTTTTTTCAAAATGTCCATCATGTTGTCGTCCGCCAGCATTTCCGTGGCGTCGGCGGCCACGCGGGAAGCAAAACGACTTTTGATGACGTTCACCGGAATCTTGCCCACGCGAAAACCGGGAAGACTCATGCCCTTGCCGATCTTTTTCGCCGCGCGTTCAAAAGCTTTTTTCACCTCTTCGACGGAACAGGTCACCGAAAGCGTCACTGACGTCGGGGATGTTTTCTCTACGCTATATTCCATGCAACACTCCTCTTCATGACGAATCTAAGGACGGAGCGTCCTTTTCATCAACTCATCCAACGCCCGCTCTTCCAGCATGGCGGCGTGAAGTTCAAACAGTTCTCCGGTACGGGCCAGACTGCGGCGATACCCTTCAACGTCCATATTCCGGCGCGCGGCCCGTCCGGCGAGCACCCGCCGCCATTCTCCGTCAGGAACCTCCACGCCCTGTCGACGCGCCCACCCCAGAAGCAACGCGCGGGCGCGGGCTTTTCCGCGAGCCGTTTCTTCCGCTTCCTTCTTCATGACGGCCAGGCTTTCCTTCAACGACTCAGGGGATTCAAACTGACTCCGCAAATACAGGCGGGAATGACGCATGACTTCCCGCTGACACCGATGAACAAGCGCGTCCGGAGCGTCGAACCCTTCCCAGCTTTCCAGCCTGAGTTTCAACGCCCGACGCGCTTCCGACAGCCTGCGCAGTCTGTCCATTTCCAGCGCGCGGGCATGGGCGGCGGCGCGAACGGCCTCAGCGTCGTGGAATCCCAGTTTGCGGGCGACGTCATCCGTCAGTTGCGGCAACCGCTCCCTTTCTATGCCGCGAAGCGTGACCACAAGCTCAATGTCCCTCCCCCGCATGGACGGATCAGGATAGTTATCCGGACAGCGCGTGGCGCCGGAACCGGTTTCTCCCACGCGCAAACCGCGGACGACAGGATCAAGATCCGGAACCTTTTCCCCCGGGCGAACGGGCATGAGCCGCATCCGGCAGGAGCCGGTCTTCATGCCGGGAACCACACAACCGTCCATCTTGCCCGTTACCTCTATCTGGACCACGTCGCCGTCCTGGGGACACCCCTCCGTCACGGAAATACGTTCGGCCGCGCGACCGAGCGTCTCCCGAACGAACAGCGATTCCTGCACGGGATCGGCCTGCGGCTCTTCCTCTATAACGTGCAGGGAATCCAGCTCCGGAAGCTCTCCCTCCTCAAGGACGCAGCAGTCCGCGCGGAAACGAAATTCCTTTCCCCGCGCGGCGTTTTCCCCCTCATAATCCAGACCGGCCGCCGGACGCAGCGATTCCCGCGCCAGCATTTCCTCCACGCCCCGACTCACGAGCGCGTCCGTCGCGGCGTCGGAAATCTGCTGAAAAAACTGTCGCTCCAGCACTTCCAGAGGCGCGCGCCCCGGGCGAAAACCGGTCATGCGAAAAGACGCGCCGAACACGGAAGCGGCCTTTTTCCATTCCGCCAGCACTTCCGACGCCGAAAACGCGCACGAAAGTCGACGCAGACCGCCTTCCTTCACCTCTACCTGATATTCCATAGACTAACCCGAATGATCTTGTGCTGTTTCCTGAAACGTTCCCGTTTGCCCAGAAACGTCGCAAAGAGAAAAAACTGTTCAGGCCCTTCCCATAAGCAGTTCAGCGTGACCCGTTCTTTCCTCCACGCGTTCCCCCAAAACGACAAGGCCGCGTTTCCGGTAAAAGGCCACGGCCCTGACGTTCTCCTTGTACACGCTGAGCGTGAGATCAGGATGCATTCTGGTCGCGATGCGGAACAGGCGATCGCCGAGCCCCTTCCCCTGCGCGTGCGGCGACACGAAAAGCGCGGCCAGAAACGCGTCCGCAAACGCCATAAACGCGTCGATCCTTCCGGTGACGTCGTCGACATGCAGCACAATTTCATCACTCATGGGAAGATACAACTCGCGCATGTCCTTGACCGCGGCCTCCCAGTACGCGCGAGGAATAAAACCGTGCGCCTGAACGGAGGCGTCCAGCCATACCCGAATCACGTCTTCCATGTCATGGTCGCAAAAAGAACGTATCATGCGCGCCTCCGGCGCAGATATTGTAACATAACCCAGGGAATGGCAAGGCAATGCTTTTCTCCGAATCGCGCTTGCGCTTGCCTTCCGCTCGTGTCATGCTGCGTGCGCGACTCGGAAACGGTCTGAATGCCCGGACGAGAGCGCGCCGTGCCGTCCGTTTTCCGGCGTTCTCCGTTTCCGAACGAGTCGCACAAAGCGGTCATCCCGCCGCCACGGCGAAACGCGGGACGCAGGCCCCGCGCGAATTTGGCGCGAGACGGCCTTTTCCACAACGATCTAACGAGGTATCGCCATGCATATCGCTGCTTCCGGGGCTGCGGCCCTTATTATTCTTTCCTGCTCCGTCATGCCGGCTTTCGCCATGCCCGGCGCGGGAAACGACATGGGCGTTCGTTCTTCCGATCCGGCGGAACGTTTCCGTCAGATGGACGCCGACCATGACGGCAAGATGTCCTGGGAAGAACTCTCCGCCGCAAGACCCAATCTCAACCGCAACGCCTTCGACACCATTGACGCCGATCATAACGGCGCCATCAGTCTTGATGAATGGAAAACCTTTTCCGCCGGACACGGAGGCGCCGTTTCCATGCCCGACATGAGCGAAATGATGAAGGCCATGCGCGGCGCGGGCGACGGAGCCGCCTCAAGTTCGGGAGGCATGCCCCTCATCATGCCTCCCGCGAAACAGGATGCGGCCGGGACGATGACTCCCAACGCTCCGGCCTCCGGCCTCTCCATGCCGCTCATCACTCCGCCCAGCGAGAAAAACTGACATGAAAGATTCCACCATCCTTGTCCACGCCGGGCGCGCTCCCCTGCGCGTGGGTGGCCCCGTCAACATGCCCGTGCATCGCGCCTCCACCATCGTTTCCCCCACGCTGGAAGAATTCGACGCCAACGAGGCGGGAGACGCCAAGTTCCGCAACGTCTGCTACGGCGCGCTGGGCACGGAAAACGCCTTTGCCCTGTGCGAGGCCGTCAACCAGCTGGAACAGGGCGCGGGCTCCATGGTCACCAGTTCCGGCCTGGCCGCGTGCACGCAATCGCTTCTGGCCTTTGTGGGCGCGGGCGACCATGTGCTCATGCCCGACAGCGTCTACGGCCCTCAGCGCATGTTCTGCGAAAGTATCCTGCGCCGTTACGGCGTGGAAACCACCTTCTACGATCCGCGCCTCGGACGGGACATCGCCGTTCTCATCAAGGCGAACACCCGCGTCGTCTACACGGAAGCTCCCGGTTCCCTCACCTTCGAGATGCAGGACATTCCCGCCATCGTGGACGCCGCCCACGCCCGCGGCGCGCTCGTCATCATGGACAACACCTGGGCCGGGCCGCTCTATTTCAAGCCGCTGACGGTGGGCGTCGACATCTGCGTGGAGGCGGCGACCAAGTTCATCGCGGGTCATTCCGATCTGGTCATGGGCGTCATCACGGCGCGCACGGCGGAACTGTATCGGCGCATGCGTTCCTTCTGCGTTCAGATGGGAGAAATCGCGTCCCCTGACGACTGCTACATGGCCCTCCGCGGCCTGCGCACCATGAAAGTGCGCATGGAAACCCAGTTCGCCCAGGCCCTCGACCTGGCCCGATGGCTGAAAAGCAGACCGGAAGTCGTGGACGTGCTCTACCCGCCTCTGGAAAGCGATCCCGGGCATGAACTGTGGAAGCGCGATTTCACAGGCGGCGGTTCGCTTTTTTCCATCGTTCTGCCGAAAATGGACAGAAAGGCCGTGGCCGCCATGCTCAACGGCTACAAGATGTTCAGCATCGGCGCCAGCTGGGGCGGCTACGACAGTCTTGTGGAACACTGCCACCCCCAACGCACGGCGTTGCGCCGAGCCGCTCCCGTATGGAACGACGACAACTGCACGCTCGTGCGCTACGCGGTGGGGCTGGAAGACGTCGACGATCTGAAGGCCGATCTGGAAGAAGGATTTTCGCGACTTCGCGCGGCTCTTTCCTGAACGCCGTTCATGAACAACCGTCGCCCTTGTGCGGCGTAAAGCGTTCCGGCACAAAAAAAGGGAAATGCCCCTTCCTCTCCATTGACAAAGTCAAGAACCGTTCCTATTTTTACCCAAAACCACTTTTCTGGAGATATCCATGATCAATCTTTCCGATGCTGCCCGTCAGGAGCTTGAGGCTTTCTTCGCCGACAAGCCCAAAGCCGGCATTCGCGTCTATCTGGCCCCCGGCGGCTGAAGCGGCCCCCGTCTCGCTCTGGCTCTGGACGAGCCTACCGACAATGACAAGGCCTTTGAAGTCAACGGATTCACGTTCTGTCTCGAAAACTCGCTGCTCGAACGCATCGGCGGCGTCAAAATCGACGTAAGCTACATGGGCTTCATCGTCGAGCCTGAAATTCCTCTTCAGGGCGGAAGCAGCTGCGGTTCCTGCGGCAGCTCCTGCGGCAGTCACTGATTACCGTCCGCTTCGAGGTTTGGGAGTTCAGCCTCCCTATATAACCACCCTTACCCAACGGAGCATCCCTGTGTTTACTCTTACCGAAAGCGCCCGCGCCGAACTCGACGCCTTCTTCGCCGACAAGGAAAAATCTGCCATTCGTCTGTATCTCGCCCCCGGCGGATGCAGCGGTCCCCGTATCGGCCTTGCCCTTGATGAACCCAATGAACAGGACTTCGTCACCGAGCAGGACGGATACACCTTCTGCGCGACGAAGGAACTGTGGGCGACCATTGGTGGAGCCACCGTTGACGCCAGCCCCATGGGCTTTCTCGTCACGCCCGAACAGCCTCTGCCCAACATGGGCGGAGGATGCGGCTGCTCCAGCTGCGGTACCGGCACTTGTGGCGGCGGCTGCCACCACTAATCCTTTTACCCGTTCCTTTTCGGACGATCCTTTTTTCACCGTTCCTCGCCTCTTGCGCGAAGCGGACGATGAAAAAAGAAAACTCCAAACTTCCGCGACAACCGCTCCTCTTTTCTGAGCGCGCCACGGAAGAGCTTCTTTGGAACGCTTCAGGCCGCCGTGCTTCAGGCATGGCGGCCTTTCCTTTGGCAAACGCGCGTCCGCCGCGCGAAACAACCCGCTTTACGTACCTTCTTTAGGATGTCACACCATGCACGCTTTCTGGAAAATAACGCCCGGCGGCAATCCCACCATCCTGCTGCAAGCCGAAGACATTCCCCCGGCGCGCCGCGCCGAAGTGGCCAACGCGATCATGGATCCTCAACACATCGGCGCGGAACAGGTGGGCTACGTCCGCTTCGAGGGTAAGCCAAGACTGGACATGATGGGCGGCGAGTTCTGCCTCAACGCCACGCGCTCCTTCGCCGCGCTGCTGGCGGAAAAAGGGTTGCTCGTTCCCGACGGCAAGGATCTGCGCGGCGTGGTGGAAGTTTCCGGCGTGCCCGACGACGTGGCCGTGCGCGTATCCCCGCGCCAAAACGCGCTTCCTTTTGCCGAAGCCTGTCTGCGTTTTGCCTCGCTTCCCGAACCGGAGCTCTTTCCCGGCGGTCTGACGCTTATCCGCGTGCCAGGAATCGCGCACATCATTCAAGACGGCGTCATGCCTTCCGCCGAAGAACTGCCTTCCTTCTGCCAAAGGCAGAGAACGCTCTGCAAGGTTGAAGAGGAAGAAGCCGTGGGCCATTTATGGCTGCGCGGCGACCCCGGGGAAGGTGAGGAACCGCGCGCCGACTTGTTCCCCGTCGTCTGGGTGCGCGACACCGGATCGCTCTGCCAGGAAAGCGCGTGCGGTTCTGGCACGCTCGCCGCGGCTCTCGCCCTTCACGCCCAAAGCGGACTGTCGCGGTTCAGCGTCATGCAGCCCAGCGGCTGCGCCCTTTCCGTCCGCATGGAACGCCGTGACCACGGATGGGACGTCTGGGTGGGCGGTCCGGTGCGCATGACCGCGCAAGGAGAAACGGATCTCACAGGCATTCTCTGATCAGCGCCGAACGATCATCGAACGTTCTTCTTGATTCCCCCCGATCCCTCGAGCCGACGAAGACGATCTCCGAACGCCACACTCCTTGCTATTTCCCCCTCGCGTTCACACTTTGTAACAAGGGCGAGCGCTGTTTTCTCTTGCCAACGCGGCCAGGATGATTAGAGTTAATCCCATAGCGTTCAAGACTTCATCCTGACGAGGTTTCTCCATGCATTGCCCCAACTGCCACGCCAGCATTCCCGACGACAGTCAGTCCTGCCCCCATTGCGGGCAACCCGTCATTCACGTTCGTGAAGTCGTGGATGCCGAAATCGTGGATCATCCCCGAAGCGAACAACGAGGCGGCGGTTTCCATCAGCGCGTGGTCTTCATGCAGTCCAATGGAAATCAGATTCTTCCGTCCTGTCAGATGAGCATCATCACGCTGGCCCTGGCCTTTGCCATGGGACTGAAATTCGGCCTGCTGGCATGCATAGGCTTCCTAGTGTTTGCCGGCATCGCCAGAATTCTTACCTTCGCCATCAATCTACAGCTGGCCATGATGGGACGCTCCATCAATCCTCTCGTGCTCCAGATTTTCTCATGGTTCTGCTGCTGGTCGCTGGTGGCGTGGCTGGCTTCCTAACAGGATCTGGATCAATCAAACATTCGACCAGAGGGATTCGTTCCTGCCGACAGCGACGTTTTTCGCGTCACGCAAAAACGGCATGAACCCATAGTTACGCCTCCGTGCGTTCCGTGGTCGAGGTCTTTTCTTTCCGACCGGCTTCTGCTATCAGCCTTTTCATGAATACCTCGACGTATCCTCTTTCCTCTCCAGGCGACGCCCGATACCTGTTCCTCGATCTTGACGGAACGCTTACCGATCCCTCGGTAGGCATTACCCGCGGCGTCATGCACGCGCTTAAACGCTTCGGCATCCACGAAGACAATCCCCAAAAGCTGTATCCCTTCATCGGGCCGCCGCTCTAT
>CALUUX010000070.1 GCA_944324085.1 uncultured Mailhella sp.
GGCTTCCATTCTCTTCAGATACTCCTCGGTGCGCGCCCTGCGCTTTTCGCTGGGAATGTGGGCGAGCTCGTCGGCGATCATGGCTTCGCCGAGAGCGCGCAGTTCGTCGTCGGCGTAGTCGAGCAGATATTCCTTGAAGGTCAGCATGGCGTTGGGCTGGCAGCAGTTGCTGATTTCCCCGCTCTTGGCCAGCGGCATGAAACGATCGCCGGTGCGGCCGGAACGGTAACACGCCGTGCAGAAACTCGGCAGATAGCCGTCGCGCACCAGGCCCTTGAGCACGTCTTCGGGCTTGCGTTCGTCGGCCAGATGGAACTGCGGGGCTTCGCCCGGCACGACGCGGTCCGGATGCGCGTAGCCGCCCACGCCCACGCAGGACCCCGCGCTCATCTGCGACATGCCGATGTCCAGAAGTTCGCGACGGAATTCCGCGGATTCCCTGGTGGTGAGAATCATGCCGGTGTAGGGCACGGCCAGACGCGTGACCGCGATGAGATGCTTGAAATCCCTGTCGTTGACCAGCCTGTAGGCGGAATAATCCACGCCTTCGGCCGGCAGCAGACGGGGGAAGGAAATGGTGTGCGGCCCCACCCCGGCCACGGCTTCCAGATGCTCGGCGTGCATGAGCAGGCCCATCACCTCGTAACGCCAGTCGTACAGACCGAACAGCGCGCCGATGCCCACGTCGTCCAGTCCGCCTTCCAGCATGCCGCGGTCCATGGCCTCGGTGTGCCATTCGTAACTGGCCTTGGGGCCGCCCATGTGCATGAATTCGTACGTGGGCTTGTGATAGGTTTCCTGGAACAGGATGTAGGTGCCCAGTCCGGCGTCCTTGAGCATGCGGTAATGTTCCGCCGTGGTGGCGGCGATATCCACGTTCACGCGACGGATGACGCCGTTGCGCAGCTTCGTGTCGTAAATGGTGCGCATGCACTCGAGAATGTAGTCGATGGGGCAGTTGCGGTCGTCCTCGCCGGCTTCCAGCAAAAGACGCTTGTGGCCGAGCCGCTCCAGAGCCAGCACTTCCTCGCGCAGCTCCTCCTGGGACAGCTTGCGGCGAACGGTCTTGTTGCTGGCGTGAAAACCGCAGTAGCGGCAGTTGTTCACGCAGTAATCCGAAAGATACAGCGGCGCGAACATCACGATGCGGCGGCCGTAAATATGTTCCTTGATCTCGCGGGCCAGCGCGTAGACGCGCTTCAACGTTTCCTCGTCGTCCACATACAGCAGCGTGGCGGCTTCGCGATGGGTCAGACCGCGATACTCGCGCGCCTTGTTCAGTATGCGCTCGACTTCGGCCTTGTCGTCGGCGTTTTTTCTGCCTTCTTCCAGAGATTCCAGAATCTCGGCGTCATCGATGAACTCATTGGAGTCAAGAGAACGAACGTTATACATACGAGTCCCCGGCGGATTCCCCGCCCCGGCCCTGGGCCGACCATGGCAGCAACTGCCGTTTATCCGGCGCGCTCAAAAAAAGGCGCCTGCCCGAAGGAAAGGCGCCCGGAAATCGGCTTGGTCCGCGTCGGAAACGCGGGGCTGTCGGGGCTGCGCAGACCTTTCTGTCCGGAACGCTCGGGGCGATCCTCGCAGTCGGGATACCATAACGCTATCCGCAAAAGCGGCGATCCTTCCGGAAGATGAATCCGCCGGTCGGACGGGGTCATCATACGCTTCCCCCGCGATTAGGCAAGAGGAAAACGCCGCCCGCGCCCGCGATCTTGTCGGCCCGCCGGGCAGAAGACTCCCGAACGACGACGCGCCCCGGCGTTGCCTTCCGCCTTTGCCCCGACGCCAGGCTGAACGACGCTCCCATAACGCCTTGACAACGCGCCCCATTCCTGAAACTCTCCTCCTGTTCGCGGACGGAGCGTCGCGCTCGCCCCGCCCGGCCCCATCACGCCGCCTTCCGACAGGGCGGCATTCCGCAGGAGAAAAGCCATGGAAGAAAACCGCCTCGGCATTGTGGGCATCATCGTGGAAGACCTTGAGGCTTCCGCCGCGCTCAACGCCATTCTGCATCAGTATTCCGACATCATCGTCGGCCGTCTGGGCATTCCCTACCGCGACAGGGGCGTGTCCATCATCTCCATCGCCGTGGACGGCAGCAACGAAGCCATTTCCGCCATGACCGGCAAAATCGGACAGCTGGAACACGTTTCCGTGAAATCCGTCATCACCAAGATGTAGCCGTCTTTCTCACGACGCGACCCGAAGCCCGCCGGCCCCGCGGCCGAGGCGGGCTTTTTTTTCGTCTGACGACGCTTCTTCCTTTCGAAACGGGCCGCCGCGCTGTTTATTTTCCCCTCAAAAAGGCCTATGGTCGAAAGAATTCACGCCTCAGGAGCCGTCATGCGAGAAATTTCCGCCGAACTCATACGCGATACCGTGGCGCGGCTGGCCGTCGAAGCCTGCTGCCGCCTTCCCGAATCCACGCTGAACGCCATGCGCCGCGCCAGAGAGCGCGAACTCTCCCCCACCGGCCGCGACGTGCTCGGCCAGCTCATACGCAACGCGGACATCGCCGCCGCGGAAAACGCCCCCATCTGTCAGGACACCGGCCTCGCCGTGGTGTTCGCCGAGATCGGCCAGGACGTGCACATTACCGGCGGCCTCTTTGAAGACGCCGTCAATCAGGGCGTCGCCAGGGGCTACACCGAAGGCTATCTGCGCAAATCCTCCGTGGAGGAACCCCTGTTCGAACGCAAAAACACCGGCGACAACACCCCCGCCGTCATCCACACGCGCCTTGTGGCCGGAGACCGGATCCGTCTCCGCCTCGCTCCCAAGGGCGCGGGCAGCGAAAACAAGGGCGCGCTGCACATGCTGGTGCCCGCCGACGGTCTGGAAGGCGTGAAAAAAGCCGTGCTGGAAACCGTGCGTCACGCCGGCGCCAGCCCCTGCCCGCCCATGGTCGTGGGCGTGGGCATTGGCGGCAACATGGAACTGGCCTGCCTTTGCGCCAAAAAGGCCTGCGCGCGCGACGTGGAAAGCCGCAATCCCGACCCCCGCTACGCCAGACTGGAAGACGAACTGCTGGAACTCGTGAACGGCCTCGGCACCGGCCCGGCCGGCCTCGGCGGCAGCGTCACCGCCTTCAAGGTGAACGTGGAATTCTGCGCCACGCACATCGCCTGTCTGCCCGTCGCCGTGAACATCAACTGCAACGCCGCGCGTCACGCCGAGGCCGTTCTTTAAGGAAACACGCCATGCCCGCCACTCATCACCTGACCACGCCGCTTTCCAAGGACGACATACGCAAACTGCGCATAGGCGATCTCGCCTTCATCAGCGGCACCGTCTACGCCGCGCGCGACGCCGCGCACAAACGCATGATCGAAGCCCTCGACAGAGGCGATCCCCTGCCCTTCGATCCCCGCGGCCAGATCGTCTACTACGTCGGCCCCACGCCCGCAAAACCCGGAAAGCCCATCGGCTCGGCAGGCCCCACCACCTCCGGCCGCATGGACGCCTACACCCCGCGCCTGCTTCAGCTTGGCCTTGCGGGCATGATCGGCAAGGGCAACCGCTCCCGCGCCGTCATGGACGCCATACGCGACAACGTCTGCGTCTACTTCGCCGCCACGGGCGGAGCCGCCGCGCTCATTTCCCGCTGCATCAAATCCTATGTCGTGCTGGCCTGGCCGGAACTCGGGCCCGAAGCCCTCGCCGCCATGGAGGTGGAAAACTTCCCCGTCACCGTGGTGGCCGACTGCTACGGCGGCGATCAGTACGAAGAAGGCGCGAAACCCTACCGCCGCGTCTGACGCCGGAACGCGCGTCCGTTCTCGTCCGGAAAAACGCGGGGGGCCTCCCGCGGCGTCGTTTTTCTCCGCCGCTCCCTCCTTCCAGACCTTCGTTCCGACGCTTTTGACGAGTCCCTCCGCGCGGAAAAGAACTTTGGCGGAAGCCCCTCCTCAACGAGGCGGCCTTTCCGCGCGGGGGGCGAACCGTTTTCTTTTCGTTTCCCCGATACGGACTGGAAGGAAGCCTCCTGCGGGGCGAACCTTGACATCGCTCCCTTCGCGGCTTGCGCGCCGACACTCGCGCTCCCTCGCCGTCTCCTCTCTTTGCCGCGCGTTTCCCCGACGTTCCGGCGCGCCGCGTTTTCGGATTCCCGCTTCTTCCCCCGCCTTTCTTTTCCCCTTCTCTTCCCCCACTCCGTTCTCTTCTTCCCCCCTTCCGCATCCGCGCTCCTGCCCGCCGCCTTCCTCCGTTCCCGTCACGCCGGCGGGCGCGCGTCGACGCCAAGGCCGTCATGCCACGGCGTCGTTTCTTGCGCTTCTTGTATCTTTATTCACAAGTTTATAACAAAGCGTCATAAAAATATTTCATGATTGACTGTTGAGATTTTATGAACTTATATATGATAAATTGTTACAATTTTCTCTTTCCCCCGGCCGGGTCAACATACTGGCGGTATTCCTATGTCCGATATGCTTTTTTTCGACAGGCAGGACAGAGAGCTGATGAAGATGATCAACGCCATCATCGACTACGGCCCGTCTTCCGACCTGGAACACAAGATTTTCAACGCAAAACTCCATCCCCACGGCATCCTCAATCTTACCACCAGCCATGAATTCCGCATGGCGCAGGCCGTCATCAACCTTCTCGGCAGTCTCACCAAGGCCGGCCCCGCCGAAGACCGTCTCGCCGCGCTGCGCACCCTGCACGACGAAGTGCTCCACAGCGCGCAAACCACCTTCCGTTACAACACCGGACGCGCGCTCATCCAGATCATGAAAGCCATCATCCGGTCGCGCGACGACGAAGACGCCCAGCTCCGCCTGATTCACGACTTCCGCAAGGCCGCTTCCGGCAATCCGCGCATCGTTCGGGAATTTCTCACCCGACACCACCTCATGGAAATGCCGGAAGAATGGAATCAGCTCACCATGGATCACCATGTCCACGACGCCAACACCAAGGGACGAAAAAACGCCACCTTCCTCATCATGGACGCCTGGGTCAAGGGAATCCGATACCTGACCGTGGTGTACTACAATTTCGTGGAACTCGACGTGGCCCGCGAACTGCTGAGCGCGGCTTCCATCATGGGCATTTCCGTGCGCATCGGCCTCGAATTCCGCGCCGCCTTCCGCGGCCGCTATGTGGATTTCATCTGGGCTCCGCGCGGCTTTTCCGACATCGAGGACTTTCTGGAATTTCTGTCCTCCTCCCCCATGCGCGCCTTCATGGACGAAGGCCGCAACGCTTCAAACTGGCTGCGCGACCATGTGATGCGCACCCTGGAAACGTGGAACAAACGACACGCCCCGGCCCTCACGCGCGATCTGGGCATTCCCGTCACCACCCTGGATCCCGACGCCTTCCTCGCCTTCGTGGGCAACGGTCAGCCCTCCCTGCTGCATCTCGCCGAATTCGCGCACAAGGCCCTGCTCCCCAGATTCAAGGCGAAAATCGCCGACCTGACCATGGAACTCGAAGAGGCCGACGACGACCGCCGCGCGGAACTGCTCCGCCGCATGCGCCGCATGAACGAATTCACGCCTTCCGTCATTCACGACAGCTGCCTCGCCCCGAACTGCAATCCGGAACTGCCCTCGCCCGAAGATCCGCCCGAATCCCCCGACGACGACAGACCGGAACTCCTGAAGCTCAGCGTGCCGCAGCTTCTCGAACGCCTGAGTTCCCTGCGCAGCGGTTACCGCATCACGCTCCAGCTCGCCGGTCTGACCGCCGAGGACGTGCTGGAACTTCTCTGGGACGGCCAGGGATTCATCACGCATCTGGAACTTTTCAACGTCAAGGAATGGCATGACGGAAACCTGAAGCATCTCAAGGAAATCAACGAGCTGCAAATCGCCATCAACAAAGGCGACGTCATGCTTCTCAAGCGCATGCTGCGGGGCATGCTCGAACGGTTCGACTGCTCATGCTGCCCGGACACGCAGGCGCGATGTGAAAAATTCCGGCTCATTCTGGCGCACATTCCCGCGCTTCAGGCCCTCTACCGCTACGCGCCTCTGGCCAGTCACATGGGCACGGACTCCACCAGTCATCTCGGCAACCGCTACGGCATGGGGCTCGCCGTGCCGGAAACCCTGCCCGCTTCCGCGCGCAAACGCCTCACCGGCAACAAGTACATCAGCTCCGTCACCCTGCCGCTGCGCATCCAGCTCGGCTACAGGGAAGAATATCTCCCTCAGCATCACGCCTCTCCCCCCGCGCTGGCCCGACTGCGGCGCGCGCTGGGACAGGTCACCTGCGGCATGCGCCGCACGCGGGAGTGGGAGCCTCTGTATCAGGACGTCCGCATCGAACAGCCCGGCAACATCGTGACCATGGGCGGCCTCACCATGGAAAAAGACAACGGACTCCTGCCGAAACCCGAAGACGCCCTGGCCGAAAGGGAAGAAAAAAACGGTAAAGCCTATCTCAACACCACGGTGTCCAACGTTCTCAAGGTGCTGCTCGGCTTCATTCCCGCGCTGCTTACCTTCCTGAACACCCAGAACTGGTGGGTGCTGGCCTGGTTCGGCGCGCCCATCTGGTTCGGCATCACCGGCGTGCGCAACGTCATTCAGGCGATCATCGCGGGCGGCGGCGTGCACAAGAACATGCTGCTCACATGGAAAAACTTCGTGAACTGGTCCCGCGTGTGCGATTCGCTCATGTACACGGGCATTTCCGTCATTCTGCTGGAAGGCCTCACGCGCAACCTGCTGCTGAGCCGTCTGCTCGGCCTTACCGTGGAAACGGCGCCGCTGCTGGTGTTTTCCATCATCGCGCTGGCCAACGGCGTGTACATATCCTCGCACAACATCTACCGCGGTTTTCCGCGAACGGCCGTCATCGGCAATTTCTTCCGCAGCGTGCTGGCCATTCCCGTGGCCATGTTCTACAACTCCGTGCTGTACGCCGTGTTTCCGCTCATCGTCAGCATGCCTCCGGAACAGATTCTCATTCCCGCGGCGGCCATCGTTTCCAAATTCGCGTCGGACACCGTGGCCGGAGTCATCGAATCCATGGCCGACCGACGCAACAACTACCGTCTGCGCGGCTGGGATTACCGCACCAAACTCAAGCATCTTTTCGACTGCTACACCCGGCTGGAACTCGCTTTCCCCGACAAGGACATGCTGGCTCTCTTGGCCCAGCCGAGAGAATTCATCCGCTTCACCTCGCAGGGAACGGCCCGCGCGCTTCAGGTGGAAAGCATCGTCAACGCCCTGGATCTCATGTACTTCTGGTATTATCAGCCCTGCGCCCAACAGACGCTGATCGCCATGCTGAAAGACATGACCCGCGAAGAACGCGTCGTGCTGGCCCGCTTCCAGAGCATTCTCATCAACGTGCAGGAAGTCTGCCAGCTCTTCGTGGACGGCATGCTCGGCACGAACTTCTCCCGCGCGCTGTCCTTCTATCTCGACAATCACGAAAACTACATCGACACCATAGCCAGGCAATGCTCGGCCTTTGACGCCAAACGCCGCGGCAAGGAGGCGGAACGCCGCCGCAACTAGCGTCATCGCGTCCGGAGCTCGCGCCGCGCCCAGCCGCGTTCGGGAAGAGCCTCTTTTCGAACGCGGAAAACGCCGCGCCCGATCTTCCCCCTCGCCGCTTTTCCTCCGTCGGAAGGCCTCCGCGCCACGCATAAAAAAACCTGCCTTTCCGAAGCGTTCCATCGGAAAAACAGGATGATGGCTGAATGTCGCGTCACAAAGGCGAAATAGGCAAGCGCGAAACATCGGGACGTTCGCCTTTCTCGCCGTCGACGAAACGCGGCGCGCGTCACGCTCCCGCGGGAGCCTCGGCCGTCCGCTTCTTCTGCTGAGACGGCGGCCAGTCTTCCAGGCGGAATCCCACATGGGTGACGGTTTTCAAAACGGGTCTTCCCGCCGTCTGCAACGCTTTGCGCAGAGAATGAATATGCGTGCGGAGCGAATCGCTGTCGGGCGGAAAATCGCCGTAAATTTCATACTCCAGATCCTTGCGGGTCACGATGCCGGGAGCCTGCCTCATGAGTCTGGCCAGAATGGCGAAGGCTATGGGCCGGAGCGACAAGGGCTTGCCGTCGCAGGTCACCGTGTGCGTCCTGGGATCCAGCTCCAGACCGGCCCACGTCAGATTGCGGGCGACGTGCTGCGAGCGGTAGCGACGAACCATGGCCCGAAGCGTGGCCTCAAGTTCGCGCATGTCCACGGTTTTGGCGAGGAAACCGTCGGCCCCCCAGTTGAGGCACAAAACGCGGGTTTCCAGCGATTCGCCGTCCACGAACATGAGCGCGGGGGTATCCACGCCCACTTCTTCCCGAAGGCGGCGGCACAGGGTCAGGCCGTCCATGCCGGACAAGGCCATGTCCAGAAGAAGCACGTCATAGGTGTTGGAAGATCCGCGGCTCCAACCGGCCGTGCCGCCGGACGCTCTGTCCAGGTTATAGCCCAGCGGCGTGAGATAATCGTACAAAGCCTGAGCCAGACGTTCATCCTCGGTCACGATAAGTACCCGAAGTCCTTTTCCTGAAAGCACGGATTCCATTTTCTCAGGCCCTCGTCACGCGCGTTTTCCCCTGCGACTGAGTGTTGCAGAAAAACGGCGCGCTTTCACTGATAACCAGCCGAAAGAAATAACAAACGGGAGAGGTTGCATAACCTCCCCCGTTTGTTTCATGTGGCTCTACGTCCTACGCCGGTCATCCGGCGAGACATTAGAACTTGTAGCAGAAGTACAGAGAAGCGTTCCAGTCGTCTTCGTCGTAGGCCTTACGACCCTTGAGACCGTCGTCGAAGTCGTTGATGATGTAAGCGAGTTCGAGTCTGGTGCTCAGGTTCTTGTAGATCTTGTAGGTGGTGTTGAAGTCGAATTCAATCGCGCGGTCGCTGGTGGTCATGTAGTCCTGAGGAGCGGACGCGGCCACATAGTCGTTGGCGCTGTTGTTGGTGCCCTGGAACATGGCAACCTTGAATTCGTGGCTCAGATCCTGCAGGAAGGAGATGTCGGTCCAGCCGACCTGCACGCCCCAGGTGCCGCCGATGTGGCTGCCGGCATAGCCGTTGAAGAGGCTGGAGCCGCCATCACGCAGGGAGTTCACAGGGAGGAAACGGCCGCCCATCGTGGGGATCCAGCCCTGACGATAGTAGTCGTTGGCGTCGTCACCGCTGGCATACCAGGCAGCCAGGAAGGGAGAACCGTAGGCGGTGGCGTAGGAAGCCAAGCCCTGCACGTACCAGCCCTTGCGGTCGCCGAAGTTGCCGATAGCGGGATCAACGGTGTTGCCTTCGTAGTTCTTAGCGCCGTAAGCGCCGGAGAGCTTGAAGGTGAAGGGATCAAAGAAGGTGAAGGTGGAGGTCACGCCGAACCAGTAAGCGTTGGCGTCGGCATAAGCCATGCCAGCGTCAGCGTCGCCGGTGTACTTGGGGGTGTTCATCGTGGTGCCATACTTCACACCGTTGAGTTCACCGCCCTTGTCGATGGCAGCGTACATGACATAGGGGCTCACGGACACGCCGTCGAACTTCAGGTTGGCGGCCAGGCCGAAGGCGTCGGTACGGCTGCCCTGGGCGACGTCAACGTCATCGTTGTTGGACACGTCCATGCGGGACCAGAAGGCGTTCAGGGTCATCCAGTCGGTCACAGGAGCGTTGACAACGACGCCGTCCTGGGGAACCCAGTCAGCCATGACAGCGTTCTTGCCGCCGATGGCGTCAGCGGGCAGACCGAAGACGGAGCGGCCCATACGAACCTTAACCACGGTCTGAGGAATCATCCAGTCGATGTAGGCCTGACGGGCGGAAATGCCGTTGCCGTGCTTGTTGCCGTTATCGTCGATGTCGCCGTGGACGCCCCATTCATCAATACCGGCCTGGGCCTGGAAGTAGCCGGACAGGTTTTCGGACTGGATGAAGGACAGGCCGAGACGGACACGCTGGCCAGCGTTTTCATAGTTGTCGCCAGCAAAGCCGGAGGAACGGGTGGTGAAGGAGAATTCGTAGGTGCCGTCGACCTTCACATCAACAGCGGAAGCGGGAGCGGACGCAGCAAAAACCATGCCGGCGGCCAAAAGAAGCGTAGTAAGCTTTTTCATTGTAGTCATTCCTTTGAAAAAAGTGGTTTATGACACCGTATGGAAAATCCCTCTTTTTCCATGGAGTGACCTTGGCATTATCATTTGCAAAGAAATGATATTTTTTTGTTAAAAAACCGTTAAAAAATGATTCTTTTGCAAAATTTTTTTATCAGACTCCCCTCGCGAGCCGTTTTCTGCAAAATTTTTTGACAACCTTTCGCCTCCTTTGACGCTTGACGACGCCGCGACGCCCTCTTCCCCGTCTGAAACGCGCTCCGTCTCTTTGCGCGCCTTTTCCTCAGAGACAACGCGACTGCCTTTCATCCACCGTATCCGCCGCCATGGCCCGCCGCCATGATTATCATCGAAAACAAAAGTCGCGGATCGGGACCTTTTCCGCCCAAACGCCTCGTGTGGACGTCCGTCATGAATCATTAAAAAAAGAACCCGAGACACCGCAGGGCGTCCCGGGTTTCCGAGGCGACCGCCCCGTTTCCGGAGCGGCCGTTTATGTTGCCTTGAAATGAGAACTCAGTCTTCCACTCGTTCGAAGCGCAGGGTGCCGCCGTCTTCGTGCCTGTCGACCACCACGCGCACCTTCCAGCCGTCGCGGATCTCGCCGCTGATGACGGCCCGGGCAAGCTGGGTTTCCAGATTGTGCTGGATCCAACGCTTGAGCGGACGCGCGCCGTAAGCCGGATCGTACGCCGTTTCCGCAATGAATTTGCGGGCGTCGTCGGACAGTTCCAGCGTGATCTTGCGTTCGTCGAGTCTCTTCTGAAGGCTCTTGATCTGAAGATCCACGATGGCGCCGATCTGATCCGCGCGGAGCGGATAGAACATGACGGTCTCGTCCACGCGGTTCAGGAACTCGGGACGGAAGAACTTCTTGAGCTCGTTCATGACCGCGTCGCGCACGCCGGGCTTGAATTCGCCCTTCTCGTCGATGCCTTCCAGCATGAGCGGAGAGCCGATGTTGGACGTCATGATGATAATGGTGTTGCGGAAGTCCACCGTGCGGCCCTGGCTGTCGGTGAGACGGCCGTCGTCCAGAAGCTGGAGCAGCGTGTTGAACACGTCGGGATGGGCTTTCTCCACTTCATCGAAGAGCACCACGCTGTAGGGCTTGCGGCGCACGGCCTCGGTGAGCTGACCGCCTTCCTCATAGCCGACGTATCCTGGCGGCGAACCGATGAGGCGCGACACCGAGAATTTCTCCATGTATTCGCTCATGTCGAGACGGACCATGGTGTCCGCAGTATCGAACAGGGCTTCGGCAAGGGCCTTGCAAAGCTCGGTCTTGCCCACGCCGGTGGGGCCGAGGAAGATGAACGAACCAAGAGGACGATGCGGGTCGGACAGACCGGCGCGGGCCCTCAGCACGGCGTCGGACACGGCCTGCACGGCCTCGTCCTGGCCAATCACGCGCTCATGGAGCCGCGCGGGCAGTTCAAGGAGCTTCTCGCGTTCCGACTGAAGCAGACGGGTGACGGGAATGCCGGTCCAGCGGGCCACGATGTCGGCCACGTCGTCCGGGCCGACCTCTTCGCGCAGAAGACGGTTTTCCTTGCCGTCGCCTTCGGCCGCGGCCTTGGCCTCGGTCTCCTTGAGCTTCTTCTCAAGCTCGGGGAGCGTGGCGTACTTGAGCTGAGAGGCCTTGGCGAGATCGTAGGAGCGTTCCGCCTCTTCGATCTGATGACGGGTCTGCTCTATCTCTTCCTTCAGCTTGCGCACGCCGTTGATGGTCTTCTTTTCCTCTGCCCAGCGGGTGCGCAGGGTCGTTTGCTTGCCGCGCAGGTCGGCAAGTTCGTTTTCCAGCTTCTGGAGACGTTCGCGGGAAGCGTCGTCGGTTTCGCGGCGCAGAGCCTCGCGCTCGATCTCAAGCTGCATGACCTTGCGGTTGATTTCATCAAGCTCGGAAGGCAGCGAATCGATTTCCGTGCGGATCATGGCCGCGGCTTCGTCGATGATGTCGATGGCCTTGTCCGGCAGCTGACGGTCGGAAATGTACCGCTGCGACAGCACCACGGCTTCCACGATGGCGGAGTCGCTGATGCGCACGCCGTGATGCACTTCAAAGCGTTCCTTCAGGCCGCGCAGGATGGAAATGGCGTCCTCGGTATTGGGCTCGTCCACCAGCACGGGCTGGAAACGACGCTCCAGAGCCGGGTCCTTCTCGATGTACTTGCGGTACTCGTCGATGGTGGTCGCGCCTATGCAGTGCAGCTCGCCTCTGGCCAGCATGGGCTTGAGCAGGTTGCTCGCGTCCATGGCGCCGTCGGTCTTGCCCGCGCCCACGATGGTGTGCAGTTCATCGATGAACAGGATGATGCGTCCTTCCGCGCGCTGCACTTCGTTGAGCACGGCCTTCAGACGTTCCTCGAACTCGCCGCGGTACTTGGCGCCCGCGATGAGCGCGCCCATATCCAGCGCGATGAGCTTCTTGTTCTTGAGGCCTTCCGGCACGTCGCCCTTCACGATGCGGTGCGCCAGACCTTCCACAATGGCGGTCTTGCCAACGCCGGCCTCGCCGATGAGCACGGGGTTGTTCTTCGTGCGGCGGGACAGGATGCGGATGGTGCGCCGTATTTCCTGATCGCGGCCGATGACGGGATCGAGCTTGCCCTTGCCCGCGGCTTCCACCAGATCGCGGCCGTACTTGGACAGAGCCTCGTAGGTGTCTTCGGGGCTGGCGGAGGTCACGCGCTGGCCGCCGCGCACTTCGGCGGTGGCGCGCAGAAACTTCTCCTGATCGATGCCGTTCTTGCGGCAGATGTCGCCCATGGCGCCGCCCGCCTCGATGAGCTGCGCGAAGATGTGCTCCACGCTGATGTACTCATCCTTCAGACGGCGGGCCAGCTCTTCCGACTGGGCCAGAGCGCGGGCCAGACGCTGGGTAATGCGGATGGCCTGCTGATCCACCCCGGAACCCGTCACGGAAGGTCTCTTGTCCAGAGCCTGCTCGAGTTCCGCGGCGATGACTTCGGGCTTGGCGTTCATGCGCCCGAGTATGCCGGGCACCAGCCCGTCCTTCTGACGCAGAAGGGCGAGAGCCAGATGCTCGACGTCAACTTCCTGATGATTGCGCATGAGGGCGATGTTCTGAGCTTCGCCCAGAGCCTCCTGCGCTTTCACGGTCAATTTGTTCATGTCCATAAAAAATCCTCCCTGCGGAACGACGTCGCGGCGATTTTCGCCCGACCGGCCCTTCTCCGGACTTCGCGTCCGGCGGCCCGTTCGTCCGCGCTTCAGAAATCGATCCCGGCCCGGCCGGAACCGTTGATGTTTTTTTCGCTCGCGCCGGCGTATTCCCGGCGCCGCGCGCCTCTCGCGGAACGTCAACGACGTTCCAGCTCTCTCAGGCGCGTTTCCAGATCCGCGATGCGATCCAGAAGATCCACGATGATGGTGCCCGCCACGCAGGGCATCTCGAAATCTTCGCACAGCCGCGTCAGCTTTCTGGTACGATAAATGTCGGAACGGCGGAAAAACACGGCATGGGTCGCGCGGCTGGCGGGTTCCAGCCAGCCAAGATCCATGAGTTCCCGGACACGTTCCACCGGCGTGCCCGTCTGTTCCAGAAATTCGGACCAGGCAACAAGCGCAGAGGCTGCGGGAGAACACGCGGTGACTGTTTTAATCGCCATATCCCACCTCTTCTATCACTCCGGCAGCTTACTTCTGCCCGGCAAGAGCCTTCCACAGTTTCAGCTGTTCTTCATTCAAATCTTCCGGCTTGGGCACGCTGATGGCGACGCACACATATTCGTCGCCGCGCCCGCTCGCCGGACCAAGCCCACGTCCGCGAATACGCAGTCGGCGTCCGCTGGAGCTGCCCGCGGGGATATTCATTTCCACCGCGCCGTCCAGCGTGGGCACGCGCTTCTTCGTCCCGAACACGGCTTCCCACGGGGTCAGGGTCACGTCGCAGGTAACGTCCAGACCGTCCACGCGGAACACGGGATGCTTCGCGTAACGCACGGTCAGATACAGATCGCCCGCGGGGTTGCCCGGATTGCCCTTGCCGCGCAGACGCAGCTTGCCGCCGTCGCGTATGCCGGCGGGAATGGTTATCTGCAGATTGCTCGAAGAGCCGCCGCCGGAAAGCGTGACCTGCTTGACGCCGCCCTTGCGGGCTTCTTCAAGCGTGATCTCGATTTCGGCTTCCACGTCGGAACCGCGACGAGAACGTCGGCCGTAGCTTCCGCCGAACGAACCGAAGGGATCGCCTTCCGTCTGTCCGCCGAAGCCGCCGCGTCCCATCTGACCGAACAAAGCCTCGAAAAAGTCGCTGTTCACGCCGCTGAAGCCGTCCCGCGATCCATCGAAATGGAAGTTGAAGTTCTCAAATCCGGGGCCGCCGGTGAACTGTTGCCCGTCCTTCCAGTTGGGACCGAGCTGATCGTACATCCGACGTTTTTCGTCGTCCTTGAGCACTTCGTAGGCTTCGTTGATTTCCTTGAATTTCTCCTCAGCGTTCTTGTCGCCGGGGTTCAGGTCGGGATGATACTTGCGGGCGAGCTTCTTGTACGCCTTGGCGATCTCGTCTTTCGATGCCGAACGTTCCACGCCCAGCAACTTGTAATAATCCTTGTAAGCCACACCCATATCATTGTCTCCTGTGATGCGTCATTATTCCGCATCGACATTCAAATAAGCACGACATGTCGGCAGTCAAGGGGAATCATTGCTGATTTTCCGCTCGTCGCCAAAAGATTTCCCGAACCGGCCCTCCGTTTTCCTCCGCAAAAGGACGCGGGCGCGGAGACCTCGGCGTTGCGCGGGAACGCTTTTTCCCGCACGGGACGGGTAGCTCTCCGACGGCGGAACGGCCCGCGGGGAGCGGAAAAGACGGTCGCCGTTCGAAAATAAAAAAACGCCGGATTTCTCCGGCGTCGCGTTAAAACGGAAAGGCGCGGGCCTCGCTTTCCGCGACGGGCGTCCCCGACGAACGACGGTGTCGAACCGGGCCCTTCCGCGAAAAGGAGCCGGGGGAGATCGCTCCCCCGGACGACGCGAAAAGACTTTCCGCGCCGTTCCCTTTCTTTAATGTATGTAATGAATTTTCTTACCCGCTGCTCATCACCTTGCGCACCAGCACGCGCTGGTTCGGATACAGCGGAACGTCCGGCGTCAGCAGCGTGTCGCCGCAGGCCACAATGGCCGTGCCCTGACGCAGTCCCAGGGTTTTCAGCAGTATGCCCACGTTTTTCGCCTTCACGCGGGGCACGTCCACCGTCTGATCTTCCGGCTGGCAGGTCACATGCACCACCTTGGCGGGCCACGCTTCTCCTTCCGCGGGACGTCGGCCTTCCAGAAGCGCGGCGCGCCCCTCGGGGGTCATGAGCGACTCATCGCGGTACGGACAGCGGCCAGGACAGCGATCGTCGGCGCAGCGGCCGAAAGGTTCCGGCTTAATGTCGATCATGGCGACCTACTTCACGGTAAGGACCACAAAGCCCTTCTTGCCGTATTTGAGCGTGTATTCCCCGGCGGGCAGCGCGGTCAGGCCGTCGGTCAGCTTTTCGCCGTTCACCTTGAGGGAGCCCGCGGCGATCTTGCGCTTGGCTTCCCCGCGGGAGGGCACGAGACCGGTGGCGGCCAGAATGGCCACGGGCGTGCAGTCGTCTTCGGCGGAGTTCACGGTCCAGGCGATGGCGTCCTCCGGAACGCCGCCCTTCCGGAACACGTTGTTGAACTCTTCGCGCGCGGCCACGGCCGCTTCTTCGCCGTGATACCGGGCCACGATTTCCATGGCCAGCTCTTCCTTGACCAGCTTGGGATGCAGCGTTCCGGCCTGCACGCGGGCCTTCATGTCGGCGATTTCCTCAAGGGATTTCACCGAAATCAGCTCGTACCAGTTCCACATGAGGTCGTCGGAAATGGACATGGCCTTGCCGAACTGATCGGCCGGAGCTTCCATGACGCCGATGTAGTTGCCGTAGGACTTGGACATTTTGCGTTCGCCGTCCAGCCCCACGAGCAGCGGCATGGTCAGGGCGCACTGGGCCTCCATGCCGTAATGTCCCTGGAGCGTGCGGCCCATGAGCAGGTTGAAAATCTGATCGGTGCCGCCCATCTCCACGTCGCTATGCAGCATCACGGAGTCATAGGCCTGAAGCAGCGGATACATGAACTCGTGAATGGCGATGGGCGTGTTTTCGCGGTAACGCTTGGCGAAGTCGTCGCGTTCCATCATGCGCGCCACGGTGCAGTTGGACATGAGGCGCAGAAAATCGGCGGGGGTCAGCTTGTCTCCCCATTCGGAGTTGAAGCCCACATGCGTCTTTTCCGGATCCAGGATCTTGAACACCTGTTCCTTGTAGGTTTCGGCGTTGGTCTTCACTTCCTCTTCCGTCAGCGGAGGACGGGTCTTGGACTTGCCCGAAGGATCGCCGATGCGGCCGGTGAAATCGCCGATGAGAAAGGTGACGTTGTGCCCCAGTTCCTGAAACTGACGCATCTTATGGATGACCACGGTATGCCCGAGATGCAGATCGGGCGCGGTGGGGTCGAAGCCCACCTTGATGTTCAAGGGCTTGTCGCGGGCCAGTTTTTTGCGAAGATCCTCTTCGCTCACAAGGTCCACAATGCCGCGACGTATGATCTTCACCTGTTCGTCAATGGTCATCACTGTATTGCTCCTGCCGGTAGCGGCGCTGAATGATAAAAATTTCTGCCCCGCCGGACAGGGGCCGGAGCCAGGGCAAGGCGGTATTCTCTCAGGGATGGGCCTCTCTGTCAACGCCGGACCGAGCGGCTTCGACCTTTCGCGTCGCGCGCCGGATCCGTCTCCGAAAATGCCGCGCCCCCTCTTGACACCATGTCCGATCGTATTAAAAATAAACCATATTTCTCAGGGCGGGGTGAAAGTCCCCACCGGCGGTGATCCGGCCTTGACGGTCGGGAGCCCGCGGGCGACCCTTCATGGGAAGGGTTGCAGATCCGGTGAAAATCCGGGGCCGACGGTAACAGTCCGGACGAAAGAGAATGGATCCCAGGCCTCCCCGCGCGGAGGCACCCCCTCTCCTCTCTCCCAGCGCCTTATGCCGCCCTGATGCCGGATATTCTCCCAAAGGAGTTTGTCATGCGTCAGCTCTCCATCCTTGATGCCTTCGGTACCCCCCGCGAACGCGTGGAACGCGCCATCGCCTCGCTCAAAAGCGGCAACGGCGTGCTCATCGTCGACGACGAAGACCGCGAAAACGAAGGCGATCTCATCTACGCCGCCGAAACCCTCACTCCCGCGCAGATGGCCCTGCTCATCCGCGAATGCAGCGGCATCGTGTGCCTCTGCCTCACCGACGAAAAGGCCAACGCCCTCGATCTGCCCCCCATGGTGGAACACAATACCAACAGAAACCGCACCGCCTTCACCGTGACCATTGAAGCCGCCAAAGGCGTGACCACCGGCGTTTCCGCGTCGGACAGAGTCACCACCGTCAAGGCCGCCATCGCTCCCGACGCCAAGCCCGAAGACCTCAACCGTCCCGGCCACGTCTTTCCGCTGCGAGCCAAGCCCAGCGGCGTGCTGGAACGCCGCGGACACACCGAAGTGACCGTGGATCTGTGCCGCATGGCCGGTCTCGCTCCGGCGGGCGTGCTCTGCGAACTCACCCTGGAAAACGGCACCATGGCCCGCCTGCCCGAAGTGGCCGAATTCGCCCGCGCGCACAACATGCCTCTGGCCACCGTGGACGACGGGGCTCAGTACCGCATGGCCATGGAAGGCAAACGCTGATTCTTCCTTCCCAACATGACGAAAGCCCCCGGCTGAACGCGACCGGGGGCTTTTTTTTCGTCCGCGCGGGAAACCTTCCGCTCATCCTTCGTCAAAAGCGAGCCGACAGCTCCGGCGACAGATGGCCGGCGTCAGCCAGACGACCGCGTTTTCACGAATCGTCCGTGCTCGCGCCGTTCCGCGACCACAAAAAATTCCTTCAGCGCATGCGCCCCGCGGCTCCGTCCAGCGCCGCGCGCATGACCATGAAAAAACGTCCCCTGCGGGAACGGAACGTGCGCCACGAAAACGGCAACGCCAGCAGCATGAAGGGAAGCGCGAAAGGATGCGCGAGCCGCAGCAGGTAAAAACGCGCCCGAATGAAATTCATGTCGTCGCGCGGGGCGAGTTCCGGATCGTCGGTCACGCTCAAAAAAGGCGTCAGTCCGGCGGTGGAACAGTCCATGCGCCGCACTATGGCTCCAGGGGCCCAGTTCAGCGCGTAGCCCGCCTTTTTGGCCCGCAGGCCGTATTCCACATCTTCGTAAAAACCGCTGAAACGCTCGTCGAACAGCCCGATGTCCTCCGCCATGGCGCGGGTGATCAGACAGGACGCGTCGGAAACGTAGTCCAGCCGGTTGGCGATTTCCTTCCTGTCCGACAGGCCGTGACGCTCAAGTCCCTTGTCCAGCGGAATCTGATCGCCGGTCCAACGGCTCCAGCGACCGCCCGCCGCGCATTCCAACACGTCGGAATCCTTCACAAGCTGCGTGGACCCCACCATGCCGATGGGCGAACGCCCGTCCTCATCCTCAAGATGCCGCAGCAGAGCCGCCAACGCGAACGATTCCGGACGGGCGTCGTTGCGGAGCAGCCAGAAGGCGTGACAATCCCTGTCGTACAGAAGAAAGCGCATGCCCGCGTTCATGGCGCCGCCTATGCTTTCCGGTTCCTCGCGGCGCAGCAGCACCAGCGGCGCGGCCGACGTGTCGGATCCATAGACCTCCACCGGTTCGGGCAGACCGTCCCGCCGAGCCAGCGCGCTCCACTCCTCCAGAATCCGGTCGGCGACCTCGTTGTCGGAGCCGTTGTCGCACACCACGATGCGACGGGGCACCCCGCTCTGCGCGTGCGCGCAGGCCAGACATTCCAGCGTATTTTTCCAGTCATTGTACGTCAGAATGATGACGCCGACTTCCGTATGTTCCATGCTGCTCTCCCTTGCTGACAAGAGTCGGAAAACGCTTCCACCCTCCCCAGAATGGCCCGAGGCCTTCGTTCCGTCAAGAAGGGGCGTCGTTCCGGCGGACAAAAAAATCCCCCGCCGCGGAACGCGACGGGGGAACGTTCATCGGACGAACGCAGGACGCGCGTTACAGCAGATGCGCGCGCAGATCGGCGCCGTCGCGAGGCGAAAGCATGGCCGGAGCGATGTCGAACACGGTTCTCGCGCCGCTCTCTCCCTTCTGCGACAGACGATAGGCGGCGCGCGCGTACGCGGCGAGCACGCTGGACGTGAATTCGGGATTCGAACCCAGCTTCAGGGAATACTCAATGACGTGCTTGGTTTCGCCGTTCTGACCGGTGCAGCCGGTGCGGATCACGAAACCGCCGTGAGGAATGCCCTTATGATCGCGATCGAGTTCTTCCTGCGAAATGAAGGTCACCGTGGTGTCGTATTCGTCGAAGTAATTGGGCATGGTCTTGATTTCACGCTCAATGGCGGCCTTGTCCGCGCCCTCGGCGGCCACGACGTAACATTCGCGGGTATGCTTCTGGCGGGTGGTGAGCTCGGGATTGCTGCCGCTGCGCACGGCTTCCATGGCTTCCGGAACCGGCACGGTATACTGACGAGCGTCGAGCACGCCCTTGATGCGACGAATGGCGTCGGAATGGCCCTGGCTCACGCCGCGGCCCCAGAAGGTATAGTCATGCCCGTTGGGAAGAATGCAGTTGGCGTACAGACGGTTCAGAGAGAACATGCCGGGGTCCCAGCCCACGGAAATGATGCCCACGGTGCCGGCCTTGCGGGCGGCCTCGTCCACGTTGGCAAAGTGCGCGGGAATATGAGCGTGGGTATCAAAGCTGTCCACCACATTGAACAACGCCGCCAGAGCCGGGGTCTGCTCGGGCAGATCGGTGGCGCTGCCGCCGAAGAGAATCATGACGTCAATGCGCCCCTGCCACTGCGCCACATCGGCGAGAGGACACACGGGCACGCCTTCGGTAAGGATCTTGACGGTGGAAGGGTCGCGGCGGGAAAACACCGCCACCAGTTCCTGATCGGGATTGGCGGCAACGGCCAGTTCTACGCCACGGCCGAGGTTGCCGTAGCCCACAATGCCGATTCTGATCTTGGACATGAACGTAAACTCCATGATGATGGTGTTGTTGACTTTTTCAGAACCATAAGAAATTGCTCCGGAAAGTCAAGAAAAAATGACATTTTTGAAAAAGTATGGTCCAAAATAGAATTTTTTTATCTCAACAGTTACATATTTGTAATTTTTCACATCTTACCCTCCGCTCCGAATCGTCCGAACGATCCCACGAATCAACACGCGGCGAGAAACGACCGCCGTGCCCCACCTGCCCGCTTTTCGCGGCTCTGGAACTTCAACGCCAACTGTGGCACACTCACTCCGCAATCTCCAGACAAGGAATCCGCCATGCGCTACGCCGCCCCCTATCTTTCTCCCCTGGGCCCCCTCACGATAGTCAGCGACGAAGACCGCCTTGTCGGCCTCTGGTTCGAAGGCCAAAAATACTTCCAGAGCACGCTGACCGAAACGCCCCTTCCCGACGAACGACGCCCCGTTCTCCTTCTGGCACGATCGTGGCTCGACCGCTATTTCGACGGGCTCCGCCCCTCCCCTTCCGAACTGCCGCTCGCTCCCGAAGGAAGCCTCTTCCGCCAACGCGTCTGGCGGGAACTGCGCCTCATTCCCTACGGACGCGTCACCACTTACGGTCGCCTCGCCGAAACCGCGGCCCGCGTCATGGGCAGAAAAAGCATGTCGGCCCAGGCCGTGGGGGGAGCCGTGGGACATAATCCCATTTCCATCATCATCCCCTGTCACCGCGTCGTGGGATCGGACGGGAGCCTTACCGGATACGCCGGCGGGCTCGACAAAAAAATCGCGCTGCTGAAACTCGAAGGCGTGGACACGTCGCGTTTCCGCGCGCCCTCCGACAAACGCGCCCGATAAAAAGACGCGCTTTCCACGTTCCGCCGCCAGTCCGCCCGTCCGGCGCGTTTTTTCCGCACGTTCCCCATCGTCGCCGACAAACGCACCTCACTTCTGATCCGTATCAACGCCCGCCCCAGGAACCCTTTTAACGCAAAAGAGCGAAGCCGCTTTGAACGCGGCCTCGCCCTCTTCATCATAAAACGTCAATGGATTACAGGTTTTCCTTAAAAAACGCCTCTATCGCGTCAAAAGGAATCACATCCGTCTTGTCATACAGATCGGTATGGCTGGCGTTGGGAACGATCAACAACTTTTTGTTGTCACCGGTGAGCTTTTTAAACGCGTCCTCGCTGAAATAGCGCGAATGCGCCTTCTCACCGTGCACGATAAGAACAGCGTTGCGTATCTCGCCCGCATAAGCCAGAATCGGCATGGTCATGAACGAAAGTGAAGACGTAGCGTTCCACGCGCCGTTGGAGTTGATGGAACGCGGATGAAATCCTCTCTTCGTTTTGTAGTAGTCAAAATAATCTTTGACAAACTGCGGCTCATCGCCTTTGAGCGATTCCGGCAGACCGGGCGCGGGGGCGAAGGTGCCCGAACGGGCGTCGCGGGTACGCTGCTCGTTCAGCTGTGTGCGGGCCACATAACGCGCGTTGGCGTCCATGGAATCAAAATAGCCGTTGGCGGTCACCCTCGTCATGTCGTACATGGTGGACGCCACGGTGGCCTTGATTCTGGTGTCCATGGCCGCCGCGTTCAGCCCCATGCCGCCGAAACCGCAAATGCCGATAATGCCGATGCGATTCTCATCCACGAGATCCAGCGTGGTGAGAAAGTCCACCGCCGCGCTGAAATCTTCGGTGTTGATGTCGGGAGACGCCACGTTGCGAGGTTCCCCGCCGCTTTCGCCGGTGTAGGAAGGATCAAAGGTCAGCGTAAGAAAACCGCGTTCGGCCATGATCTGCGCGTAAAGACCGGAAGCCTGTTCCTTGACCGCGCCGAAGGGACCGCTCACCGCAATGGCCGCCAGCTTTCCCTCCGCCCCGCGCGGAACGTAAAGATCCGCCGCCAGGGTGATGCCGTAACGGTTCCGGAACGTCACTTTCCGATGATCCACCTTATCGCTCTTGGGAAACGTCTTGTCCCAGCGTTGTTCCAGCTCCATAGTCCTACCTTCCTTTAAGGTAACGTTATCAGCCGTGTCGTCGGCCGCCGCCCGCGCGCTTCCCACAAACGCGGCGACGCTTAAAAAAATTCCCGCCGCCACTCTCCTGCCTATGCTCATGGCGTCCTCCGTCTTCAGGATAATCTCAATGAATGTCGTTTATTGTTGTTTTACCCGGAGCCGAAGGAAAAAGACAAATACTTATATTACATAGCATGATATAGAAAAAAGGAATAGCAGGAAGGTCCGCTTCGCTCCTCGCGGCAAAGATGTCCGCCCGTCCTCCGACAAAAACGTCGTTTCCGCGGTATGGGCATGTTCGCAGACCGTTGCCGGTCTGGAACCGCTCAGACATGGGAGCAACAAGAACAGAACGCTCGGCGCGCTTTCCGAACACGCCGCGGAGGTTTGGCAGCCCTCGTTCAGGGGACTTTCAATGGACTCTGTGGAGAAGGATGAAAAACGGCGTTACCGACGCACGGGGAAGCGCGCGAAGGACACCGCAGCGTCGAGTCCATCCGCAACGGGCCTCGTACCGGCGGGAGAGCGCGTCATCCCTCCCCCAAAAAGGCGTCTTACGCAAAACCACGAAGCGAGGACGTTATCGCTTCCCCTGGGGATAAAC
>CALUUX010000071.1 GCA_944324085.1 uncultured Mailhella sp.
GCACCGTCCATCTGAGCGGCACCGGTGATCATGTTCTTGATGTAGTCGGCGTGGCCGGGGCAGTCAACGTGAGCATAGTGACGCTTGTCGGTCTCGTACTCAACGTGAGCGGTAGAAATGGTGATGCCGCGTTCCTTTTCTTCGGGGGCCTTGTCGATGTCATCGTAAGCGATGAACTTGCCCTGGCCCTTGAGGCCGGCAATCTTGGTGATGGCGGCAGTCAGAGTGGTCTTGCCATGGTCGATGTGGCCGATGGTACCAATGTTGACATGCGGCTTAGAGCGATCAAATTTTTCCTTGCCCATGATGGTCTCCCTAAATGGTTACTTGCAGTTGTGGTGCCCTGTTTGAGCAGCGGACGCCGTCCTGCTCCCTTTAAATGAGGGAACAGCCCTAAAACACGGACTCATGACGCGCCAGATGAAAAAGGGGGAGCAACAAGAAACAAAGTGGCAGGTGGAGCGGGAAACGAGATTCGAACTCGCAACCCTCAGCTTGGAAGGCTGATGCTCTAGCCGTTGAGCTATTCCCGCCTGTGTGCCGTAGTCCCCTGACAGCGCGCACTGCCTCCTACAGCTATACCAGCGTAAAGCTGGTGGTGGGGGGTGGATTCGAACCACCGAAGTCTTACGACGACAGATTTACAGTCTGTTCCCTTTGGCCGCTCGGGAACCCCACCACGCTATACAAAAACGCTTTCGCGTTCTTGCCGCAACCGGAAGAAGGAGCGTGACCTTCACCGGCCACCCGAATCAACGATCCGGGAAATATGGAGTTCTACTCTTCGTCACTCCAAAATATTGGAGCTGGCGATGGGAATCGAACCCGCAACCTGCTGATTACAAATCAGCTGCTCTGCCAGTTGAGCTACGCCAGCAGCAGGTATGGGAACTTATCTCGAAATAATTTTCTTGGCAAGAAAATTTTTCTTCTTTCCGGCGTTCCCCGCAAACAGCAAAAGACTTGTACCCAAGAGACGAAACTTTGTAAAGACTTTTCTTCTCCCTTTCGCAAAAATTTTCCCTCGATCGCGGTTTGCGCGCCTTTGCGTTCAGGTTTATGAGACTCGACTCGTTTCGTTCTCGCGTTTTCCACGCCTGTCTCCCCTGTTTGCTCCGGCGTTCCGCCGGTCAGAAGCGGTACGCAAGACTTAGGTGCCCGCCCAATCCGTCTCTTTCCCCCGAACTCCCGACAAGCGCCAGATCCAACGAGAGAGGAAGCGACGCGGGACTCACGGTTACGCCAAGCTCAAACAAACCGCTGTTTCCCTTTAACGAGGCGTCCGGTACGGAAAAGTCATTGGCCACCGCCCGGGCCGTTCCGCTGAATTCCCGTTCCCACGCGACGCCCGCATAGGGCGTCACCCCCTCACACGGTGTCCAGTCAAAACGAACGCCCAGACGCAGACGGCGGGAATCCACGTCATCAAAATCCACGCGATCGCCGTTCATATCCACGTCCTGACTGCCCTGCCGAGTCCAGAAAAACTTGCCGTAGGCGTCCGCGCTCACACGCTCTCCCAGGCGAAACACGCGCCCTACCCCGACCTGCGCGCCGTAATACGGCGTGGAAAGATCATACTCCGCGGGCCGATCCATATTATCCCTCAGATCTCCGCTTTTCCAGTCCGTGTCTATATCGCCCACGCGGCCCACGATTTCCGCGTGCCATCCCGCCAGCCATCCCGACGTCGCGTCAAAACGAGCCATTGCGCCTATGCCCATGTACTGGCTGTTTCCCTGTCCGTTGACATCCCCGGAATCGAACCCGTTGAAGGTATCCAGATGGGCTCTGCCGAACTCGAAAAAGCCTCCGAACAACGCGCGTCCGCATTCCGCCTCCGAACTTCCCGTGAGTCCCGTCATGCCGGAAAAGCCCTCCGTTTCCGCCCAGGAACCGGTATGATAGCGGGATCGCCCCCCGTAGACGGCCGCAAACGGCGTCCACGCTCCGCTCTCGCGCTCAGCCGCCTCTCTCGCGCGGCGCAATCCCTCGTCCGCCGCCAGATCCGCCCCCTGATTGAGCAAACCCGCGGCGGCGGCCCTGGGCTCCGTAAGCGCGGCGATTCGGGGATTCATCTGAACCCCCGTGAGCTGAAGCAGCACTTCCGTGCCGGTATTGGTCAGCAGGCCGTCATAACTGGCGGCGTATCCCTGAAGCAGACTTATCAATCTCCCCGCGGTCGCCTCGCCGACGGCCCCGCTCGCGTCGCTGATGAGCGCAAACGCGTCGCCGATATACGCGCGCCCGCCCGTAATGACGTCGGGAAGCTGAGCCGTCACCGTCGAGCCGGAAAAATCCCCGGCCACGGCGTCCGTCACCGTAAGCATGGGGACGGACACAGAAGCTCCCGGAGCGGGAAGAACAAAGTGCAAATTCTCAAAGCCGGCCACGCGCGCCACGCTGCCCTGCCAGCTGTCCACAAAAAGCGTGTTGCCGCTGCCCGCGGCCGCCACCGGACTCCCGCCCGCCCAGCCGCCGAAAAGCGACGACGAAGACGAAAAAGCCGCTCCAGACCCAAGAATCACGTTATTTCGTTCGGCCGTTCCGCCCGTTCCCACGTCGCCGCCGTAAACGTTTCCGCCGACAAAAGCGTTGCGGATCAACACGGCGTTTCCCGTCGCGAAGGTTGCGTCCGCTTCCGCCATGCCGCCGATCACGTCGCCTTCCACGCTGCCCCCGTCAACGACGGCGACGGTATTGCCGTCGACATGACTGCCCGGCGTGGAACCCGTCACCGCGCCGCCCACGACATTGCCGACCACCGACGCTCCACGTCCCACGATGACGGTATTGTTCGTCAGGGAAGCCGCCACGTCGCTGTCCGGAGCGAACGCGCCGCTGACGCCGCCCGCTATGGACGCATTGAAAAGCCGGACGCTGTTATTGGAGGCGGAAGCGGTTCCGGCATCCCCCTGCACGGACGCGCCGACCACATTCGCCGTGCCCTCGCCACCCGTGATCGTCACGACGTTTCCTTCGGCCACGGCGTCCCCCTCGTAACTGTGCACCTCGCCGCCCACCACATCGCCGAAGGAGCCTCCGCTGATGGACACCTCGTTATCCACGGCCGACGCGTTTCCGCCGGCCACGGCGTACCCGCCGTAGATCAGGCTGACAACGCCGTCGCTGACGTTGACCGTATTGTTCGCGGCCAGCGACGACGCACGCGCCGCCGTCTCCGCATACGCCTCGCCGCCCACCACGAAATTCAGCGTCGCGCTGCCGCCGACGTTTACCTGATTTCCCAGAGCTTCGGCCGTCCCCGATCCGCCGGACATTCTCGCATACCCGCCGAAGGCCTGAACCCAGGGCCCAAGGCGGAGCGAACCGCCGATCGTCACGCTGTTGCCGTCGGCCATGACGCCGCTGGTGTAGCTTCTGGCGTATCCCCCGTAAATATTGTCATTGAACCCCGCAAGACCGCCGCTGACGACCACGTTGTTGTTCAGAGCCTCAGCCGCGCCGTTGCGGCTCAACGCTGAACCTCCGTACAAGTCCATGGATACGGTTCCCCCGGTCACCTGCACCAGGCTGCCGTTCGCCGCGGCGACGCCCCCCTGAGCGCGAATGCCGTACACATAGCCGTACGAGTCCCCGGAAAACACGAACGCGCTGCCGTTTCCCGTAAGATCCGTCGCCCGCGCGCTCTCCGCACTTACCCAACACGCCGCGAACACAAAAAAAAGAAGTATGCGTGAAACCACGCTCCGCGCCTTTCCGTCCATGACGTCCGAACACGATAAACGCCCCTTTTTGAACCATTCCATAAGGTTCTCCTCCATGGATTGCGTCCTTGACAACGCACCGCCCTTTTCGCGGACGCGCCGACTCAAGCATGCCTGAGGAACGAGGAACGTTCCATGATTTCCCCATAATTATCATATTTCAAAACGGTCATGCCCTGCGTCAGGGAACGACGCCCAGCGTCTTGGCAAGAAGAACCCCAAGAATCCGACGATCGCGTCCCACGCGCACATTCCGAACGTCGACGAGCCTCGCGCGCGAATTTCGAGACTCTTAAAAAGTCCGAAAACGCCCGTCCGCGAGGCAATCGGCAAATAAATATCACACGTCCTGCGAAAAAATTTTTCTTTCGGTGTTGACACTCGAAAAATCGTTCCTATTGTAAGTGTATGCTTTTCAGGGAAGTCTCCCCCACGGAAGACATCCTTGAAAAGGCGGAATCAGGCATCCTCCTGAAGACGAAGAATGTATCTTCGCCCAAGAACAAGAGAATGTGAAACACCCATTCCGTAATTGATGCATTGATTCTAGTTATGGCTGGAGGTTTTTATTATGTTGCCTAGTATCTTTGGTGAAAGACTTTTTGATGAATTTTTCGGCGAACCCTTTATGCCTGCTTTCAACAGACATGACCCGCTGTTCGGCAAGAACGCAAGAAACCTTATGAAGACTGACGTGCGGGAACTGGACAACGCCTATGAATTGGATATTGATCTTCCCGGCTTCAAGAAGGATGAAGTGAAAATCGAGCTGGACGGCGGCTATCTCACCATCAGCGCGGCCAAGGGCTTGAAGAAGGACGAAGAAGGCAGCAAGGGTCAGTATCTGCGCCGCGAACGCTACACCGGCGAGTGCAGCCGCAGCTTCTATGTCGGCGAAGATCTGGAGCCCAAGGACGTTTCCGCCACGTTCGAAGACGGCATCCTGAAACTCTCCTTCCCCAAGACTCCGGAACGCAAGGAGCCTGAAAAGAAGACCATCGCCATTGCGTAACGCTTTGACATTGCCCAGGCAGGGCGTTTTTCCTCTGTGAAAACGCCCTCCTCCTTCAGATACCGAAGGCGTCGACAGAATTTTTCTGTCGACGCCTTTTTTAGTTAAAAAACGATGCCGCCTCCCAAGCGGAAAGCGGCATCGCTGTTTGCAGGAAAAAGAAGTTACATGAGGCCCTGTTCGATCATGCTGTCGGCCACCTTGCGGAAGCCGGCAATGTTGCCGCCCATCACATAATTGCCCGGCTGACCGAATTCTTCGGCGGTGTCATGCGCGGCCTTGAAGATGCCGGCCATGATGCCCTTGAGCTTGCCGTCCACTTCGTCGAAGGTCCAGGACGTCATGCCGGCGTTCTGTTCCATTTCGAGCTGGCTGGTGGCCACACCGCCGGCGTTGGCGCATTTGGCGGGGCCGAAGCAGATGCCGGCCTTCTGGAATTCGGCCGTGGCGTCCAAGGTGGAAGGCATGTTCGCGCCTTCGCTCACCAGGATGCAGCCCTTGGAAAGAAGATTCTTGGCGTCGGCCAGGGTGAGTTCGTTCTGCGTGGCGCTGGGGAAGGCCAGGTCGGCGCCCACGTTCCACACGGGATGCTCGCCAGCGGCGTACTCGGACACGGGGATATATGTAGCGTCCTTGCACAGTTCGGCATAGCGGGTCAGAGAAGCGCGTTCCTGTTCCTTAACCTGCTGAAGCACTTCCAAGTTGATGCCGGACGGCTGATAAATGCTGCCGCGGGAATCAGACACGGTCACGGGTTTCGCGCCAAGTTCATACAGCTTCTTCACGGTGTAGATGGCCACGTTGCCCGCGCCGGAAACGGCGGCGGTTTTGCCTTCGATTTCCTTGCCCACAGCCTTCAGCATATTTTCAGCGAAGTACACGTTGCCGAAACCGGTGGCTTCGGTACGGGCGAGGGAACCGCCCCATTTGAGGCCCTTGCCGGTAAGCACGCCTTCAAAGCGTCCGGTCAGACGCTTGTACTGACCATAGAGATATCCGATTTCGCGGCCGCCCACGCCGATATCGCCGGCGGGCACGTCGACCACCGCGCCGATGTAACGGACGAGCTCCGTCATGAAGGCCTGGCAGAAACGCATGACTTCGGCGTCCGACTTGCCCTTGGGATCAAAGTCGGAACCGCCCTTGGCGCCGCCGATAGGCAAACCGGTCAGGCTGTTCTTGAAAATCTGTTCAAAGCCGAGGAACTTCAGGATGCCCTGGTTCACGCTGGGATGGAAGCGCAGACCGCCCTTGTAGGGTCCAATGGCGGAATTGAACTGCACGCGATAGCCGTTGTTGACCTGAATGCGTCCCTTGTCATCGGTCCAGGCCACGCGAAATTCCACGAGCCGTTCAGGCACCACAATGCGTTCAAGAATGGCGTTTTCCTGATACTTGGATTCCCGATCAAAAAGAGGAGCCATGGAAAAAAGGACTTCTTCCACGGCCTGCAGGAATTCCGGCTGATAGGGGTATTTGGCGCGCACGCCTTCCACAACGCTCTGCACATAATTGTTCATGACTCGCTGCTCCTTCAAATGTAGACAGGGGAATCGCCCCCAGAATAGGCCATGCCTCATTCGAGCGGCCCGAAATGAAACATTTTTGTAAAAATCGGGCATTCTTCGGCGTTGACGACTATCGAGTATCCCTATTTTTTCCGAGAATCAACCTCTTTTTATGACAAAAACGAAATTTTATTTTTATAGTTATTTATTGATTTAATTACATTTAACATTATTGTATATTCGTATTTATTTTTTTATTATTCTTTTCAATATGTTACAATATGACATTTTTGTTCTTAACCGCTTTAACTTCGGACGTCAGACGTACATTTTTCCGAAGTCGTGACCCGCTTCTTCCCGAAAATTTTGAGCGCGCCGTGATTTTGAAATAAAAATCCCCGTTTTTCTTAGGAAAAACGGGGAGCGTCCTTTAAAGGAACAGGCCACGTCGCCTTAACGCTTCGTATCCTCCATGGCGTAACGCAGAAGCGTCTCCAGCAGTTCGCCGAAGTCCATGCCCTCGGCGGCCGCCTCCTTGGGAACAAGACTGGCGTCCGTCATGCCGGGCAGCGTGTTCACTTCCAGCACGAACAATTCGCCGTCGTCACTCAGACGAAAATCAGTGCGGCTGTAGCCGGAAAGCCCAAGGCAGCGATGCGCGGCGAGCGCGGTTTCTCTCACCTTTTCCGTCAATTCCGGCGCAAGGGGCGCGGGACAGATTTCCGCCGCGCCGTCAGCGGCGTATTTGTCATGAAAGTCAAAGAACTCCCTCTTCGGCACAATAAGCACGGGAGGAAGAGCCCTCTCCTCGCCCGGACGCCCCAGCACGCCGCAGGTGACTTCCTGACCGGGAATGAGCGTTTCTATAAGCACTTCCTGCCGATGAGAGAACAATTCGTCCAGAGCCCGTTTCAGCTCGGCCTCGTCATTCACGCGGAACAGATCAATGCTGGAACCGCCGGTGTTGGACTTGACGAAAAGCGGAAACGCCAGCGACGTTTTCCATCCGGCCTCGGGGCGCACGGGAAGGAACTCGTAATCCGGCGTCCGGATGCCCGCGCGACGGAAAAGCGCTTTTCCCGCAGCCTTGTTCAGAGCCAGAAAGGATCCCGCCGGACCGCTGCCCTGATAAGGACAGCCCGCGCTCTCCAGAAGAGCCTGCACCAGTCCGTCCTCGCCGGGCTGGCCGTGCAGATTGAGAAAGGCCGCGTCATGCGTGGCCGCCAGTTTCAGCAACGGGTCGAAGCCGTCGGAAAGATCGAACAACGTCACCTCATGCCCGCGCGCCGTAAGCGCGGCGGCTATGGACGCCGCGCCTTTCAGAGATATATCCCGTTCCGTGGACCAGCCTCCGGCCACGAGAAGAATACGCATCTTTTCCATTTAAAGGATACCCACCCTGTCGAATATGGCCCGCTCCACGGCCTGTACATGAGCGTAGTTGGCGGCGATGTTCTTCACCTTGTCGGCCGTTATGCCGTACCGGACAAGAAGATCGTCGAATCTCTCCTTGATGGACACCACTTCGGCGTGCCGCGCGCGCTTGTCGGCATAGGCCACGATAACGGGCAGACGCATGGGATCGCGCACGTCGTCCAAGACCCCTCCGCTCCACGGCCATTCCACATGAAAAAGCACGGCCTGCGCCAGCAGCGGATTGCCCGTCTCTTCCCGCACCCAGGCCGCGCCGAGCTGCGCGTGACTGCCGCCGTGACGTATGGTGTAGCTTTTGGCCAGATCGTGCAGCAGTCCCGCGGCGCGAGCCAAAGGCACGTTCAGCGCGCGTCCCTCCGGAATGACGCCCCGAGCCTCGGCGCGGCGGACGATTTCCGCGGCCACGCCGGCCACGGCGCGGCAATGATCGCGTATGTGCGGCATCATGTCATATTTATCCCACAAAAGCGCGCACTGACTTTCGTCGGGCACGGGCCATGAGGGATCCGCGGGAAATTCAAGAGCAGGCAACATGCGTTCACCTCAAAGTAAAAATCAAGCGCGGCCGGTATGGCCGAAGCCTCCGCTTCCGCGCGTCGTTTCGGAAAGAACGTCCACGGTTCTGGGCTCCAGACGGCAGACGGGCTGAAACACGAGCTGCGCCACGCGATCCCCTCGACGAACGGTCAGAGGAGCGTTCGACGTGTTGAGCAGCCAAAGAACGATCTCGCCGCGATAGTCGGCGTCGATGACGCCGACCCCCTGGGCCACCGTCAGTCCCTTCACCGCGCCGAGCCCGCTGCGGGAGTAGAGAAATCCCGCGACCCCGGACACGCGAGGTTCCACGCACACGCCCGACGGCACGGCCACTCGCTCTCCGGGCTCGACCACCCTTTCTTCCTCGTCAAAACACGCGCGCAAATCCATGCCCGCGGACTCCGGCGTGGCGTAACAAAGTCCTTCGCCGTAAAGACGAGCGGCGTCCCTGAGATAACGAACATCAACACCGGCCATGACCGGAACCTCCCGACAGGAACAAGAGCGGCTCCGAAGTCCGCCTGTGCTTGCCTGAACGGACAGCCCGCTCAGGAGCCACGAGAATAGCCCGAACGCGTCCGGCGGGCAAGCTCCGAAAACGAACGCCCACGACGCGCTCCGCCGGCGAATTCTCGCCCCGGCGCGGCCGAAGCGTTGGAACGTTCCCACTTTATTGTATTCTTGACAGAACGGCTCGCGGACACTATCGTCCTTCTTTCGCCGTTTCCGAGCGCGCTCGCGAAACCAGGTAAAACGACTATGGCTTTAACCCTTATATCCACAATCGGGTTTTCCCGGTAAAAAAAGGTTGCTACAATGTCTCGCGTCACTTTTGTCGTTGACGGCGAATTCATGCGCAAGCGCATCATTTCGCTCAAAGCTTTCTATTTCGACGGACAGGGCATACGCCGTCACTGTCTGTCCCACGTCGCTCCCGGCGAAACCGTCGGTCGCATCCTCTTTTACGACGCCCTCCCCTTCACCGGCAAGGGCGAACATCCGCTGAGCGGGCCCATGGATTTTTCCCAGACGCCGCTCATCGCGCGCAAGCAGCAGTTCCTTCAGTCGCTCCGCGTGACTCCCGAGATCACTCTGCGTCTCGGCCGCTCCGCCTGGCAGGCGGGTCAGTGGCAGCTTGACGCCAACCGTCTTGGTGAACTCATGGCCGGAGAAATCAGCGTGAACGACATTCAGGCCGGCGACATCTATCCCGACATCCGCCAGAAAGGCGTGGACATGCTCCTCGGCCTCGACATCGCCGCGCTGGCCTACAAGCATCAGACCGACCGCCTCGTCATCGTGGCCAACGACGCCGACTACGTGCCCGCGGTGAAGCTGGCCCGCGAAGAAGGCATCAAGGTCGTGCTCGATCCTCTGTGGACCCGCGCCGCCGAAGATCTGCGCGAACATGTGGACTACGTGTGCAACAAGCTGCCCCGTCCGCAGCATTCCAACTATCCGCACGGCGTGCACATTTTCGACGATCCCAAGGAATTCAATCCCTGCTCCGTTCATGAAGTTCACGAAAACGCGGAAGAGGAAGAATAGAAACGCTGCGGCCTGCCCGGACTCCGGACAGGCCGTTCTGATTATTGCTCGAGGAGGGCATATGTGCGGTATTTTCGGCATCATAGGTCATGAAGACGCCGCCCGGCTCACCTATTTCGGCCTGTATGCCCTGCAGCATCGCGGCCAGGAAAGCGCGGGTATCGTCTCTTGGGACGAAAAGGAAGGATCCTCCCATCTGCACGTCGGCATGGGGCTCGTCCCCGACGTGTTCCGGGAAGAAGATCTGAAGCATCTCACCGGCGAAACGGCCATCGGTCATGTGCGCTACTCCACCACGGGCAAGCCGCAGCTTCGCAACGCGCAGCCGCTGCTCGTGCGCGTGAGAAACGGCGTTCAGCTCGCGCTGGCTCACAACGGCAACCTTACCAACGCCGCCGCCATTCGTCGGGAACTGGAAAACGACGGCTGCATCTTCCAAACCACCATCGACAGCGAAATTTTCGTGCATCTCATCGCGAGGGCCCTGTCGTGCGGCTCCCTGGAACAGGCCATCGTCAAGGCGTGCAGCCGGGTGGAAGGCGCGTACAGCCTGCTCATTCTGAGCGAAGGCCGCATATACGCCGTGCGCGATCCGCACGGTTTCCATCCGTTGGGCATGGCGAAAATGGGAGACTCCTGGGTGTTCGCCTCGGAAAGCTGCGCCTTCGATCTGCTGGAAGCTGAATACGTTCGTGAAGTGCAGCCCGGAGAAATGGTCATTGTGGAGCCCGGCGCGCTGGAGTACCGCAGCGTGCGCCTGCGCGAAGAAGAAACGCCGGTACGGCAGTGCATCTTTGAACTCGTGTACTTCGCCAGACCAGACTCCCGCATTTTCGGCGAAGACGCCTATCAGTGCCGCAAATGCATGGGCCGCAACCTCATCCGCGAATCCATGGCCGACGCCGAATGCGTCATTCCCTTCCCCGATTCAGGCATCTACGCTTCTCTCGGCGTGGCGCAGGAAGCCGGCGTGCCCTATGAACACGCTCTCATCCGTAACCACTATGTGGGACGCACCTTCATTCAGCCTTCGCAGAGCATGCGGCAGTTCAGCGTGCGCGTGAAGATCAATCCCGTGCGTTCCATGATAGAAAACAAAAGCCTCTATGTCGTGGACGACTCCATCGTGCGCGGCACCACCATACGCACGCGCGTGGCAAAACTGCGCGAACTCGGCGCAAAAGCCGTGCATTTTCGCGTCAGCAGCCCGCCCATCAAGTATCCCTGCTTCTACGGCATCGACTTTCCCTCGCCCAACGATCTCATCGCCACCAAGTACACGCCGGATCAGATAGCGGAAATGCTGGGACTCGACTCCCTGCATTATCTCTCTCTGGACGGACTGCTCGCTTCCGTGTCGCATCCCGAACGCTACTGCACGGCCTGCTTCACCGGCGACTACCCCACCCCCCTGCCGGAAGTGCAGGATAAAATGTCTCTGGAATATCGCCGCAAAGGCGAAGTGCGCTTCCAGAACTGACCGTCATGATGGAGCGACCCGCCCCTTCCAGCATTCCCGCGACTCCCGGCGTCTATTTGTACAAGGACGCCGGGGGCCGCATCATTTATGTGGGCAAGGCCCGCCATCTGCGCAAACGCGTGCTTTCCTACTTCCGACCCGCCGATCAGCTCACGTCCAAGACTGTGGCCATGATACGCCGGGCGGCGAGCATAGAATTTCTGACCACCACCACGGAGAAGGAAGCCCTCCTCCTGGAAGCCAGTCTCATTAAAAAGCACCGTCCGCACTACAACATCTGCCTGCGCGACGACAAACAGTACGTCATGTTCCGCCTTTCCGAAAAGGAACCCTTTCCAAGACTGGAAATCGTGCGGCGGATGAAGCGACGCGACGGCGCGCGATATTTCGGCCCGTTCACCTCCGGGCTGGCCGCTCGAGAGACGTGGAAAACCATCCATCGCATCTTTCCCCTGCGCCGCTGCTCCGACAGAGCCATGAAAAACAGGGAAACGCCCTGTCTCTACCATCACATTCATCTGTGCTCGGCTCCCTGCGTCGGCGCCATTTCCCCCGAAGCCTACGCCGACATGACCCGCCGCGTGACGCTGCTGCTCTCCGGCAAGTCCACGGAACTCCTCGATCTTTTAAAAGAGACTATGCTCAAGGCTTCCGATGACCTGGACTTCGAGCGCGCCGCCTCTCTGCGCGACCAGATACGCGCCATAGAAAAAACCATCGAAAAACAGGCCATCGTGCTTCAAAGCGGCGGCGACATGGACGCGCTCGGACTGGTGAGCATGCCCGACGGTCTGGCCCTCGGCGTGGTGTTCGTCCGGCACGGCCTCGTGCAGGATCGCAGCGCGTTCTTCTGGCCCGGTCTCGGTCTGGAAGACGCCTCGGAACTGCTCTTGAGCTTTGTGGAGCAGTTCTACCACGCCGGACGATCCATTCCTCCGCGCATCATTCTTCCCTATCTTCCGTGGGAAGAAGGCGTGGCCGAATCCGCCCTCGCCGTGGATTCCCGAAGCGCGCTCGTGGCTCCTCACGCTTCCGAAAGCATGGGTTCGCCATTCCTTGTGGGAGACGGCTCCACGCCCTGTTTCTGCGGCGCGGACACGCTCGCCTCTTCCGCGACGCGCGCTGACGAACACAGCCCTTCCGCAGGGCTCATCGCGCAGGCCGCCGCGCTCCTCGACGCGCAGGAACGCCGGAAACCCGATCCCGACGAAGAAAGCGAGGCGGGGCGCGAAACCCTTGAAGCCGTTCTCTCGGAACTTCGAGGCGGTCCGGTGCGCCTGGCCGTGCCACGCAACGAAGAGGAACGGCATCTGCTGGACATGGCCCGCAGCAACGCGCGCGAATCCGCCAGAAACAGAAAAGACGGCTCCCTGGCGGACAAACTGGCCGCGGCCTTCCGCTGGGACAGACCCGTCAATCGCGTGGAGTGCGCCGACGTCTCCCACACCGGCGGCGAATCCACCAAGGTGGGCGCCGTCGTCTACGAAGACGGACGGCCGCTCAAGGAAGACTACCGCGTGTGGAACATCGAAGGCGCGGGGGGCGACGACTACGCCGCGCTTTCCATGTGGGCCGGCAAACGCCTGGAACACGGCGAACCCTGGCCCGATCTGCTGCTTATCGACGGCGGCCGCGGACAGCTCGCCGCCGTGCACAAAATCCTGAGCGAGGAACTCGCCGAAGACGACGGACGCCTCCCCTTCCTGCTCGCGGGCATCGCCAAGGCCAGGGACGAACGCGGACACGCCGACCGGCGCGCGGGCAACGTCGCCGACCGCATTTTCGTGCCCGGACGCAGCAATCCCCTGCCTCTGAAGGAAGGATGCCCGGAACTGCTTTTTCTTCAGGTGGTGCGCGACGCGGCTCACGATTTTTCCATCGGCAGGCATCGGCAGGCCCGCGCCAGGCAGGCATTCAGCGGCGAACTTCAGCAGCTGCCCGGCATAGGCCGTCAGACGGCGAAACTGCTCTGGGAACATTTTCCTTCCGTGGCCGACATGAAGGCGGCATCTCTGCAACGGCTGACGGAATTGCCGGGCATAGGCGCGAAAAAAGCCGAAGCCATCCTCAACGCCCTGAAAAAACTCTGACGCCGAAACGAGCCCCCGGACTCTCGCCTTCACGCCTTCCCCGAAAAATCCGGACGGATCCTGACGCCGCCTTGCGCAAGAACGCGCCCCTCCCCGTTGACAGAGACGCGGTATCTTTCTAGTGCATAACGCGGGAAGGGCGACGACTCCGCCGAGCCGCGGCCCGAAATTCATCCTTCCGGAGCGTCCATGCCACGGCGTCGCTCCCGCAAAGAACACGGAGATCTGCATGGGCTTTTTTCTCGCGCTTCTCTCTTCCGCCGCGTTCGGCCTGATTCCTCTGTTCAGCCTGCCGCTGTTGCGCGACGGCATGTCGGCGGAATGCGTGCTCTTCTACCGCTTTCTTTTCGGCGCGCTGTCCCTCGCCGTCATTGTCGCCTTCCGTCACGAACGACTGGCCGCTTCTCCGAAAGAGCTGGTACGACTGGCCGCGTTCAGCGTCATGTACGCGCTGGCCGCGCTGCTCATGTTCCGCGGATTCCGCTACCTGCCGAGCGGCGTAGCCTCCACGTTGCAGTTTCTGTATCCGCTCATGGTCATGCTCATCATGATTTTCTTCTTTCATGAAAAGCCTTCCCTGATCACGGTCGCCTCCGTGGCGCTGGCCATACTGGGCGTCTTTCTTCTGAGCGGCGGCGAAGGCGAGGGCGCCGTCAGTCTGACGGGCATCGCGCTGCTGCTCGTTTCCGCTCTATGCAACGCCGTCTACATCTGCGGATTGCACGTCGCCCGCATCCGCAGCGTCTCCGGTCTGGGCATCACGTTCTGGGTTCTGTTTTTCGGCATGCTGGCTTCTTTGGCCAACGCCCTCGCGTCCGGCTCGTTCCAGTGGCTCCATTCCTGGACGGAAACCGGCCTTGCCGTGCTGCTCGCCGTCGTTACCGCGGCCGTGTCCAATCTCGCTCTGGTGCTCGCCATACAGCGCATAGGCTCCACCATGGCCTCCATTCTGGGCGTCATGGAACCGCTTACCGCCGTCACCGTGGGCATTCTGGTGTTCGACGAGCCCGCCACCGCGGGCGTGTTCGCCGGCGTGGCCGTCATCTGCGCCGCCGTCGTTCTCGTCATGACGGGGCCGCAGATTCTGGCCCGCCTTCCTCACGGTTTTCCGCTCAAGCGGAACGACAACCGGTCGTTATAAACGCCTTTCCCCATCTTTCACAGTGTTTCCTGAAAGGGAATATCGTCTTAACAACGGAAAGATTCCTCGTAACAGTTTGAAACGTGACAAGAAAAACGACTTTCTCTATATACTGAACGTGTGGTCCACATGTAGTTTACCTCTTCTTCCACCTTCTCCCGCAAAGGAATATACCATGACCAGAAAGACCATCATCACCTCCCTCGCCGCCATCATCTTCGCCACCAGCATCCCCGTTGCCGCCATGGCTTATCCCGGCTTCCACAGAGGCTACAACGGCGACTGCCCCCGCGCCGCGTCCTGCCAGGCCATGCCGCAGCTGACCGACGCCCAGAAGGCGCAGCTGGATAAATTCCATCAGGAACATTACGCGGCCATCGCTCCCTTGCGCGACAGCCTTGCGGAAAAGCGCATGACTCTGAACGCCCTTTCCCGCAACCCCAACGCCACCCCCACGGAACTGCGTCAGCTGACGGCCGACATCGCCAAACTCCGCGCTCAGATTCGCACCGTGAATGAAGACTTCGCCGCCAAGATGGAAAAGGAAGGGCTCCCCTGCCCCGGATTCCGCTACTATGACGGCGGCCGCGGCATGCGCCATCACGACGGTCGAGGCATGGGCTACTACGGCTGCAACCGATAATCCATAGATTCCGGCGTCCCGCCACACTCGGCACAAGCCTGGCGGGACATGTCTTTCGCCGGAGCCAACGACACGACATCCCGCTCCTGAAAAAGCCGGCGGGCATGACTCCCAGAAGAGCATGCCCGCCGGCTTTCGTTTTCTCATAACCGCGTTGCGTTCCCACGAACGCTATCGTCTCTCCGCAACGCCGCGCCGACTCATGAAATCTCCCCCGACGCGAACTCGGAAGCCTTCAACGCGCTCAATCCACCCATAACGTACCGTACCATGGATTCCACCAGGGCCTCCGGTTTATCCATAAAGCCAGGCAAAAGAATCGACTGTATCTTTTCAGGAAAAAGAACAAGAAACATGCAGGGCAACAAAAGCATGGCCGTGGCGTGAGACGCCTTTTCCGAACCGGGCTCAAGCCCCGTGACCTCGCAGACGAGACTGCGAACCACGTCCAGCTTGGGCAACATGCTTCCCACCAGCGGCGCAGGAAGATTGGAAGACGGCGACGCCAGCTCCCTCAACAGAACGGGAAGCCCCCACAGTTCCGGAGCCTTCAAGGCCGCGCGCACCGCAAGTTCCAAAAAAGCGCGCAGCTTGTCCGACGGCGCGCCGCTGGAATCCATGACGGCGTTGAGATCCTCCATGCTGACCAGCTGCCGGTGAGCCTCCACCAGCACCTCTTCGTACAGGGCCTCCTTGCCGCCGAAATAATAATTGATGGCCGCGCCGTTAACCCCGGCCCGCTCACAGATCTCGCGATTGGTGGCCTTGACGTATCCGCGTTCGGCGAACACCCGTCCCGCGGCCTCAAGCACCACTCCCCGGGTGGAAAGCCCGTCCCGACGGGGCGCGCTCCGTTTCCTCTGATGATATGCGTATGCCTGTTCCATAGAACGAATGGTACGGTAAAATATGTCAAACGTCAAATTCAAACATGAAATTGAACTTTATATTTGACTTTTTTCTTCAAGATTTCTACTCTGATAACAGAAAAAACCCTCTTGCCACATGCATGAAAAGAGAGCCTCTATGAAAAAAATCGCCGTCACCCTTGCCGTCGTTCTTCTCGCCGCCGTCGGATGGCTGGGATGGAAATATTATCCTTCCGACGCTCCGGAAGGCGCGCTCAAACTCTACGGCAACGTGGATATCCGTCAGGTTTCCCTGGCCTTCGAACAAGGCGGGCGCGTCACCGAAGTGCTGGCCGAAGAAGGCGATCGCGTGAAACGCGGGCAGCCCCTCGCCCGCGTGGACGTGACAAGCCTGAAACTGGAAGCCGACAGACTGCGCGCGGACATTGCCGCGCAGGAACAAAATCTCCTCAAAATGAAAAACGGCAACCGGCCGGAAGAACTCGCCCGCGCCGAAGCCGCTCTGCGCACGGCCGAGGCGTCTCTGGAACAGGCCCGACGCAACGACAGCCGTATGGCCAATCTGCGACGAGGCAATTCCGTGAGCGTTCAGGAACGGGAAAACGCCCTCACGTCCCTGCGCGTGGCGCAGGGACAGCGCGATGAAGCGGCCCATGCCCTCGCGCTGCTCCGCGAAGGCTACCGCGCCGAAGACATCGCCATGGCCGCGGCCCAGCTCGACGCCGCAAAGGCGTCTCTGGCCATCATGCTGCATAATATCGAACTCGGCGAGCTGTACGCTCCTACGAACGCCGTGGTCAGTTCCCGACTGCTGGAACCCGGAGACATGGCTTCTTCCGCCACGCCCGTGTTTCTTCTCTCGCTCACTTCGCCCAAGTGGGTGCGGGCCTACGTGACCGAACCGCAGCTCGGACGCATCCGTCAGGGCATGAAGGCCGACATCCTCACCGATTCCTTTCCAGATCCCGTGCCCGGCCAGGTGGGATACATTTCTCCCACGGCCGAGTTCACGCCCAAAAGCGTGCAGACCGAAGACCTGCGCACGTCTCTTCTCTATGAAGTCCGCATCGTGGCCGACGACGCCGCTGACAGACTCCGCCTCGGCATGCCCGTCAGCGTGATCGTCCACGAAGATGCGGCCGGAGTCCGCCATGACCGCTGAATCGCCGGACTCACGTCCCGCCTCCGACGACGGGTTCGTGGTCAGCGCGCGCTCTCTCACCCGGATTTTTCCGGGAAAACGTCATGACGTGGCCGCGCTCTCCTCGCTCGACATGAACGTGCCCGCCGGCAGCATGACCGCTTTCGTGGGGCCGGACGGCGCGGGAAAAACCACGCTCCTGCGCATGATCTGCGGCCTGCTCTCCCCCACCTCCGGTTCACTGCTGACGCTCGGACGCGACGTCGTAAAAGAAGCCTCCGCCATCCAAAGCCGCGTCAGCTACATGCCGCAACGTTTCGGCCTTTACGAAGACCTGAGCGTGCTCGAAAATCTTAATCTCTACGCCGACCTGCACGGCATCGAAAAAACGGCTCGCGAAGCCCGCTTCCGCCGCCTTCTGGACATGACCGATCTCGCCCGCTTCACGGCGCGGCCCGCGGGCAAACTTTCCGGAGGCATGAAGCAGAAACTCGCGCTCGCCTGCACGCTGGTGCGTTCCCCCGAACTGCTGCTGCTCGACGAACCCTCCGTGGGCGTGGATCCGCTGTCCCGTCGGGAACTGTGGGCCATCATCACAAGCATGGTGCGGGAGGAACGGCTTTCCGTCATCGTAAGCACCGCCTACATGGACGAAGCCGAACGCTGCGATCATGTCATGGTCATGCACGAAGGCCGCATGCTGGCCCAGGGCTCTCCGGAAGAACTGCGTCGCCTCACCGAAGGCCTTTGTCACGTCACCGACGTGCCCGTCGGCATGAAAGCCCGCCACCTTCAGGCATGGCTGCTCGATCAGCCTTCCCTGATCATGGACGCCGTGCCCGAAGGCCGCCATGTGCGCTTCGTCCTTACGCCGGAACAGGGCAGAAACGGCATTCCCCGCGCGCTTTTCTCCCCTCCGTCGGGCGACGTTCGACTGCTTCCTGACGCGTGTCGAGCCGTCGCTCCCCGTCTGGAGGACAGCTTCATGTTCCTGCTCCGGCATCGGGAAAACAACGACGTTTCCTCGCTTCCCAACGCCGCGGACGCCGCCTCCACGACAACGCGGGAACACGACGACGAAACCGTCATTGAAGTGCGCGACCTCGTGCGCAAGTTTGGAGACTTCACCGCCGTGGCCAGCACATCGTTCACCGTGAACCGAGGCGAGGTTTTCGGTCTTCTGGGGCCCAACGGCGCGGGCAAAACCACCACGTTTCGCATGCTCTGCGGACTTCTGCCCGCCACCAGCGGCTACCTGCGCGTGGCGGGAGAAAATCTGCGCAAAGCCGCCGCTCAGGCCCGATCCCGCGTGGGGTACGTCTCTCAGAAATTTTCTCTCTATGGCAATCTGTCCGTGCTGGAAAACCTTCATTTTTTCGGCGGCGTCTACGGCATAGGCCCCTTCGCCCTGCGCCGCCGCATCCGGGAAGTGCTCGAACAGTTCGATCTCACGGGGCATGAACACGATCTCAGCGGCGCCATGCCAGGAGGATTCAAGCAGCGTCTGTCCATGGCCGTGGGCATGCTGCACAAACCGGAAATTCTCTTTCTCGACGAACCCACAAGCGGCATAGACCCCCTGGCCCGACGCGTGTTCTGGAGACGCATCACCACGCTGTCGGACGAAGGCACCACCATCATCATCACCACGCACTTCATGGAAGAGGCCGAATACTGCGACCGCATGCTCATTCAGGACGCGGGCGTCGTGCTCGCGCTCGGCACCCCCGACGACGTGCGCCGGCAGGGAGGCGACGCGCCCACCATGGAAGAAGCCTTCATCAACATCGTGGAAAAATCCCGGGCCGAGCGCGCCGCGGCAAAGGAGCGAGCATGACCGGATTCCTTCGTCGTCTCCGAGCCCTCACCGTCAAGGAACTGCGCCAGATATCCAGAGATCCGAGCAGCATCATGATAGGTCTCGTGCTGCCCATCATTCTGATTCTGATTTTCGGCTACGGCCTTTCCCTGGATGTAAAAAACGTGCCCATCGCCGTGGTCATGGAACAATCCACGCCCTCGGTGCGGGATGCCCTCGCCGGACTCAACGGCTCCGCCTACTTTTCCCCGCGCTACGTCGCCTCCATGCGGGAAGCCGAAGAACTGCTCAAAAAACGCGACGTGGACGCCATTCTTCGAACGAGCAGCGATTTCGACAGTCAATTTGCGAAAGGAAACGCCGAAGTGCAGCTCATTCTCCACGGCGTAGATTCCACTACGGCCACGCTCATCGGTCAGTACACAAGCGCGCTGCTCTCTCTTGGCGTTCAGACGCGCCTCGACAGAACGGGCCTTTCCGCAAACGTCCCGGGAAACCTCGGTTCCGCCGCGGTTCAAAGCCGGATGTGGTTCAACGAGGCCGCGGACAGCACCTGGTATCTGGTGCCGGGACTCATCGTCATCATCATGACGCTGGTAGGCGCGTTTCTCACCGCTCTCATCATGGCCAGAGAATGGGAACGCGGCACGCTGGAAGCGTTGTTCGTTTCCCCCGTCGGCCGCGCGGAAATACTGCTTTCCAAAATCATCCCCTATTTTCTGCTGGGCATGGCAGGCCTTCTGCTTTGTCTCGCGGCCGCGCGCTGGCTCTTTGCGGTTCCCATGCGAGGCAGCATGACGACGTTCCTGCTCTGCTCCTCGTTGTACCTTGTGGTATCTCTGGGCATGGGACTGGCCATCTCATCCGTGACGCGCAGCCAGTTTCTCTCCTGTCAGATCGCTCTCGTCGTGAGTTTTCTGCCCGCCGTCATTCTGTCGGGCTTTCTGTTCGATCTGCGCAGCGTGCCTCTCGTGGCCCGCGTGGTGGGCAACATTCTGCCCGCCACCTACTACATGGAAATTCTGAAAACGCTCTTCCTCGCCGGGAACAACGCCGCCATTCTTCTGAGGGACTGCGCGGCCCTGCTCGGTTACGCCGTCCTGTTCATGGGCGTCGCCATACGTTTCACCCGTAAGAATCTGGACTGACCCATGCGCTTTCTGCTTCTGCTCCGAAGGCTCCGCAGCCTCTGCGTCAAGGAACTGCTCATTATCTTCAAGGATCCGGCCAACCGGCTGGTTCTCATCATTCCCGTGGTCATCCAGTCCTTCATATTCGGATACGCGGCCACCTACGATCTCAATTTCGTGCCCTACGTTCTCTGCGATCAGAGTCGCTCCACGCTTTCCCGCGATCTCGCGGCGCGTCTCGACGGCTCGGAAAAATTCTCCCGTCAGGCCACGCTCGACAGCACCGCGGAGGCCGAAGCCTGGATCTACGACGGCAAGGCTCTGCTGGCCATTCAAATAGGCAGCGATTTCGCCGACCGCATCCTCTCTGGACAAAACGCCGACATTCAGGTCATTCTCGACGGCCGCAATTCCACAACGGCATCCATAGCGCAGGGCTACGTCTCCCAGATCGTGGAAAGCTGGAACGCCGCTCACGGCCGCAAAAGCCCCGTCACCATCCGGATGCGGGCCTGGTTCAACCCTCAGCTGGAAACGCGCTGGAACATCATGCCCGGCATGCTGGCTTCGCTGAGCATTATTCAGATCATGCTGCTGGCCGCGCTTTCCGTGGCCAGAGAGCGGGAACAGGGCACCTTCGATCAGATGCTGGTCACGCCGCTTTCTCCGTGGGAGATCCTCATCGGCAAGGCTATTCCTCCCATCGCGGTGGGACTCGCCCAGGCCGCGCTCATTCTGCTGGTCTGTCTGTTCTGGTTTCACATTCCCTTTGCCGGGAGCTACGTCGATCTTTTTGTCTCGCTCGGCGTGTTCACCCTGAGCTGCGCGGGACTCGGCCTTTGCGTCTCCGCCATCTCCCTGAACATGCAGCAGGCTCTTGTCTACTGTTTCGTCACGCTCCTGCCCATGATTCTGCTTTCCGGACTTGCCACGCCTGTAAGCGCCATGCCGCAGGCGCTGCAAATCGCCACCTACGCCAATCCCCTCCGTTTTGCGCTGGTGTGCGTGCGCAGCGTGTATCTGGAAGGCGCAACGCTGATCGACATCGCGCCGAACTTCGTTCCCATGCTGGCCGTGGCCGCCGTCACGCTTCCCCTGGCAGGATGGCTGTTCCGCAACAGATTGAACTGAGTCTCGCCCCGCGCGTCGCCTTTGCGGCCCGTCAAGGACGCCTTTCCGCCTCAACGCCGCGGATTGTCAAACGGTCATTAAAAAAACTTCGCCCACGTCGAAACCGGCATGGGCGAAGTCGGAACGCCGAGGATGCGATTTACTGCCGCTTGCTGCGCCAGTTCATACGCACCGCGCCGTCCTCACGCCAGATTTCCAGGAATTTATTGTTCAAAAGCGGGTTCGTGAAGGTAAAGTCCGCGCGCTGATGCAGGCCGCGGGATTCCTTACGCTCCATGGCCGCACGAATGACGGCTTCGCCGCAATCCATAAGATCAAGCACTTCCGTGGCGCGCATCAGCGTGTGAGAGCACGGCGTGCTCAGCTGAGCCACAGCCTGTTCACGCAGCTGACGGAGATACTCGAGACCCGCGCTGAGCAGACTGCCGGAACGCACGCGATGCGGCCCCACCGCCGCGTAGTCGTTCATGATCTGCTGAAGCGCCATATTGGCGTCCTTCCAGCCCGCGCCCTGCTTGCGCTCATAGAAACTGCCGTAATACGCAAGACGCTCGTTCAGCCAGGCGTCACTTTCGGCGCGTTCCGCCGAGATGAGCGACCGATTCGCACAAGCTGCGGCGACTTCCTTGCCGGAAATCCAGCCCATGACGGCCGCTCCGCCCATGTCGGCGCGGAAGTTGCCCATCACGTCGCCGGCGGCGTACAGGCCGGGAATCGTGGACTGACCATTAATATCGATTTCCACGCCTCGACCAATGAGGAACGGCTCGAACTGACCGAATTCCACCACATGCTTGCCGGGATCAATGCTGTTGGCATCCATGTAGTCAATAAGGGACGTCAGGCCTTCGCTGGCCATGCCTTCACGCATGAACGCCAGGTCTTCGGGCGCGTCCTGCGTGCAGTCCATGTAAGCGGGGCCGCGGCCGTTGCACATAAGATCCGTGAAAGAAGTGTTCCACACGTCGCCGGTGATGTCGCCCAGTTCCCGCGTCGCCTTGGTAACGAACGGACCGAGAGGCTTGCCGTCGGGATACCGATACATGCCTATCCAGGTAGCCTTGCCGCAACGGGTGAAGTACCGGGGACCGGCATGACGGAAGGGAATTTCCATGTTCACGAGTCTGGCGCCGATGCGCCATGACAGCGCCAGCGCGGCGGCCGTGCAGCCGGGGCAGAAACCCGTGTTGAACAGCATGCCGGGCGTGCTGGTGGACGGATAAAGACGGTTGCCGCTGCCCGTGGCCAGAATGACGGTCTTGGCGCGAATGAGGGTAAAGGCGGGTTCGGGAGAAGAAACGTCCAGCGCCAGCGCGCCGGCGACTCCGTTCTCGTCTTTGATGAGTTCCAGCACCGGATGATGATTCAGCAGACGCGCGCCGCGCTTTTTGGCTTCTCTGGTAAGCACGGCCTTCTGATTATGGCCGTCATACTTCAAAAAGATGCGCGGACGACCGGGGAAGGCGTGGCCCATGAACGTCCAGTCGTCGTGGAGGCGCATGTTGATGCCCCACTCGTGCCAGGACTTGACCACATTGAAGCTCTCGTTGAGGAAGCGCATGGCAATATCCGCGTCCATGTTGGACCCCAGCATGGAGTCCGCTATTTCATGGAGCACCAGACGGGGATCGTCGCCGTGCTTTTCGGGAATGTAGCAGAGGAAATGGTCATTGCCGGTGGCGCCGGAACCGCTGCGGCGAGTATCGGCCTTTTCCGCGATAATGACGTCCGCTCCCTGATCCCTGGCGGCGATGCCCGCCATAAGACCGGCGATGCCGCCACCAACAACCAGAACATCCGTCTCAAAGAACTGCGTGATTTTCAACATGAATTACTCCTTTCCGGCGTCATAGAGCTGGCGGACATCGCGATGCAGCAACATCTGACAAAGCGGCACTCGAAGAGTTATCGCCTTTTTCGGGCAATCCAGCACGCAGGAGTTACAATGCCAACATTCATCGGGGAAGGCGACTTCCGGCGGATTGCCGCTGGCTTTATCAAAACGGAACAGACCAAGAGGACAAATTTCCGCGCACAATCCGCAGCGAATACACTTGCTTTCATCGATCAGTGGCGGCATGACACACTCCTTTTTTGTATTTTGCAGAAAGGATTCTTCCAGAAATGAACGAAAAACAACGCGGACGCCACGCTCTCTTCCGCGCGATCAACGCATGACCGCCGGCAGCCATGTCGCCACTCCGGGAACGAAGTAGACGATGACGATAAGCAGCGTCATGCCAAGCACGAACGGAACCGAAGCCGCAAACATGGTTCGCAGCGAAACATGCGCCACTTCCTTGATGACGAATAGGTTGATCCCGAAAGGCGGCGTGATGGTTCCCATATTCAGCATGATGACCATGAGCACGCCGAACCAGATGAGATCCCAATGGAACATCTGCGCGATAGGCAGAAAAATGGGCACGCAGATGAGAATGAGCGGCAGGGCGGGAACAAAGCATCCCAGGAAGAACAACACCACAATAATCGCCAGCATGGTCACGCCGGCGGACATGCCTATGGACGCGATGCTCCCGGCGAGAGCCTGAGGAATGCGGCTGAGCGTCATGAAGTAGCCGAGCACGGTCGCACCCGTAAGCACGGAAAAACTCATGGTGATGTATTTTGCCGAATCATTCAGACTGGCGATAAAATTCTTCACCGTGAAACGCTTCATGCAGATGCCGAGAATCAGCGCGCCCACCGCGCCGATGGCGCCGCCTTCCGTAGGCGTGAACATGCCTCCGTAAATGCCGCCGATCACCAGGATGAACAGCAGAAGAATGGGCAGCGCGGAAGAAAGAGACTTCAGTCTGGAGGCCATGGGCTCACGAGGACACGGTCTGGTCAGCGACGGATTGCGCCACACCATGAACCACACCGTGGCACAGTAAATGACGGTGCAGATAAGGCCCGGTATGGCGCCGGCCATGAACAGATCCGCAATGGACTGCTCGGAAAGCACGCCGTAAAGAATAAAGCTGGTGCTGGGAGGAATAAGCGTGCCTATGGTGCCGGAACAGGCCAGCGTGCCCACCGCAAGCTTGTCGTCGTAACCCGCGGCGCGCATTTCAGGCAGGGCGATGGCCGACATGGCAATGCTGCCGGAAAGGTTATCTCCCACCACGGCGCCGAAGGCCGTGCAGGCGCATACGCTGCCCTGCGCGAGACCGCCGCGGAAATGCCCCAGCCAGCGCCGGGCGCAGTCATACAGGTCTCTGCCCAGATTGCCGTAAAAGCAGAAATAGCCCATCAGCATGAAAAACATCAGCGGCGACCAGGCGTAACTGGCCGACGTGGTGTACATGGCCTTGCCGTAAAAGTTCACCGCGGGAATCACGCCGCGGATGGGGCCGGCGAACACGAAACCGACCGCCATCAGCGCGAAGGCCACGGGCATGCCGGTAAGGAACAGCACGAACATGAATATGATGCCGAGACAGCCAAGCACGATGGAACTCACGCCATGCAGACGATGCGTGGACAGCCAGAACGCGGCAAGCGCCACAAGCACGGCCACAACGAAACCTGCCAGAACTCGGACGCGGCTGATCTTCCACAGCTGGGTGACGGCCAGCAGCCAGTCCCAGAGTACGGTAAGAAAAATGGTCAGAAAACCAAAGGTGACAAACCAGATGAACGGTTTGATGGTAATCCCGAGCTGAACGGTGATGGTTTTGGTGGTCAGGGCGAAGCGCGCCGTGGCGTATATGCTGAGCGCGCACACCAGCAGCGACCAGAACAACGTCACGCAGTTGAGCGTATCCTGATTGATCTTGCTGAGACTGCCGGTGAAAATATCCATCACCACATGATTTTTCGACCACTGCACATAAGCGATGGCAGAAAAAACCACGATCGACATCAGCAGTTCCGTCAGTTCCACGGTACCGGAAAACGGTCTGCTGAAAAAATAACGCATGAACACATCAAAAAACGTGATGATCACCAGGACCATGAAAATAGCCATGCCTGCGGCCGTCAGATACTTGCAGAAAAGACGCAACGCATTGGCCGCCGGCTCAAGGGACAGTAACCACGTCCCGGCCAACTCCTGGCGAAGTTCAGACCTCGTCATAAAAACTCCTCAATATCCTTGGGCTTCCACCCTTACCATGCGCGACGTTCAAACAAGGCGCGAACGCCGGCCGGTAAGGATGAAAGTCGTCCAGAGGAATATCCCGCCGAAGGTCATGCGACCTTCAGAAACGCTATTCCCTATTTGGTCTGAAATTCCTTGACCATGCGGGAATCTTTCCAGAGCGGATCCTTTTCGCTCTGAAGCTGACGCATGCGGGCAAGAATCTTGTCGCCAGGCAGGCCGTAACTCTTCAACGTATTGGCCCACTCTTCATCGCAAGGCAGGGTGAGACGACGAATTTCCGCATACTCTTCATCCGTAAACACATGCACCTGACCGCCCATCTTGTCGCGATACGTGCGAAGCAGCTTGTATTCTTCTTCAAGCCATGCCTCCACTTTCTCAAGCGCGTAATCGCCGGACATGTCGTCAATGATCTTCTGCAGGTCCGGGGGAAGGCTGTCGTACGTGTCCTGATTCATAGCCATGAACACGGATCCGCCCATAATATTGATAGGCAGCATGTACTTGATGATGTCGCCGTAACGGCGGCTCACGAGAAGCTGATAGTTGCACACCGCGCCGTCCACAATGCCCTGCTGAAGGGCCATGTAGCCGTCAGGCGGCGACATGCTCACCGGCACCATACCCAGAGCCTTGAGGCGGGAAGCCGCGATGGGGCCGCCGAAGTTCAGGATCTTCCTGCCCTTCAGGTCCTGAAAACTATTCACAGGATCCTTGGTGCCTATGATATGACCAATGGCAAAGTCATACGTAAACAACAGCTTTGCGCCGTCGAATTCCTTCATGACTTCCGGAAATTCCTTCTCAATCTGATGAAGGATCTCGGTAGCGTGATCAAGAGGTCTGGTGGGATCGGCGATTTCCCACGATCTTTCATGGAAAGGAAGCTGGCCCGGGAAGTTGGAAAGCACCGCTTCGGTAAAGTCGGCCATGCCGTCCTTCACCGTGTTGAGGCATTCGTTGATCTTGCTGAGCGATTCCGCAAAATAAGGCTCAATCTTGATGCGTCCGCCGGAACGCCTTTCCAGTTCGTCGTACCAGGGCTTCAAAAGCGTCTGCCAGCGATTATGGGTGGGAGCGATGGGCAGATTCAAAATAAGATTGTATTCCGCGGCCATGCTCTGTATGGGCGCGGCAGCCATAAACAGTCCGGTCAAAAGCGCGGCGAAATATTTTTTCATGCCTCCTCCTGCTGGGTTAGGAATGGTCAGACTACTTGCGCTAAAAGCAAGAAATATGCCAATTAGAATTGTATAAAAATTCACTAAGTTGTTCGTTTCTTTTTTGCAAAGATTTGCGTTTTACTCTACGCTAAGAGAGCATTTCGCTCTATAGGAAATGATTTCCATGCCTCAAAACGACAACCTCCGGCGACAGCGCGGAACAAAGGAGGAACTTCCTTGGAAAACCTTCAGGATAAGGACGACTTCTGGCAGGTGGGAGGCGAGGCCTGCCGGCACATCTACATCATGCAGGGGCTCGAAAGCGCCATAAACTTTCTTCACGAAATGCTGGAACCCCGACTTCCGCTTTCCTACATCAACGTCATCTCATCCACGCTCGATATCTGCACCATCATTCCGGTATGCAGCACAAAACCTTCCGGAACCACAGAAATTCAATTCTCTTCTCCGCAGAAAAGACCTCACTACATCTGCACCGATGTTCCGATTCAGGACTATCTCCTAAAAAACGACCTTACTTACTATCAAAAAGAATTTGAAAAACACTATCCCATCAGAAACGATCTCTTTTTCGTGGGGCAAAAATCCCTGCTGCGCATTCCCATCGTTCTGGAGGGCAACTGGGTTCTTCTTGTGCAATTTTGGTCGAAGCAGCCCGAAGCCTTCTCTGAAAAGCAGACCTCCCAGCTGGCCAGACTGCTGCAACCCATGGCCAAGGAAATACAAGCCACGGGCCTGAGCGTGCTGAACGCTTCCTACCTGGTCTCCAAGCCTCAGGAATCGGCCACCGGCAGAGAACTCATGATCATCTGTGAAGATCTCGCGCCTGTGCTGGAAAAAATAGAAAAAGTGGCTCCCACGGACGCCACCGTGCTCATCACCGGCGAAACGGGCGTGGGCAAAGAAATCGTCGCCGACACGCTGCACATGCTCTCAAAGCGCAGCGCGGCTCCCTTCATTAAAGTAAACTGCGGCGCGCTTTCGGAATCGCTTATCGAATCCGAACTGTTCGGACACGAAAAAGGCGCGTTCACGGACGCGCACAATACCCATCGAGGACTCTTCGAACTGGCCGACAAAGGCACACTCTTTCTGGACGAAATCGGCGAACTGTCCCTGACGGCGCAAGTCAAGCTGCTGCGCTTTCTGGAAAAACAGACCGTCCGCCGGATAGGCAGCTCCACAGTGATACAGCTGAACGTGCGCATCATTGCGGCCACCAATCAAAATCTGGAACAAATGGTGAGAGCGGGCACATTCCGAAGAGATCTGTACTACAGACTCATCCCCTATCCCATCCACGTTCCCCCTCTGCGTGAAAGAATCAAAGACATTCTTCCCCTCACTCATTACTTCATCGACACCTACGCCAAGAAGAATGAAAAAAATTGTCCGAAACTCTCCCGCAAAGATATCGCCGCCTTCTATCAGTATTCATGGCCAGGCAACATACGCGAGCTCAGATACGTCATTGAACGCGCCGTCATCAACTATGAGGAAGGAGACGAACATCTGAACTTTGAAATTCCAGAATATTCTTTGGACGGCGCCGCGCCGGAATTTCTTCCGTCGTCTGGCTGGCCGACGCTTAAGAATTTAACGGAACAATATATTCGCGCGGTCATGAAACACACGCAGGGCAAGGTCTCCGGTCCGGGAAGCGCAAGCGATATTCTAGGCATTCACTATACAACGCTGAGGGCGCATCTCCGGCGGATGGCGCAGGAATCAAAAAAGCATGCCTAGTTCGTCAACGGAGAATACCACGCCGGAGAAGCATCTATGTTATGACGACACGGCATCATGAGCTTTCCTAAAACGAGACACACAACGCCCATATTCGAACAAAGCCTATGCCAAAGAGAAACGCGTAACGACGAAGGGCGGGAAGAGAGACTCTTCCCGCCCTTCGTTCGGCGTCATAAAACATAAAAAAGAAAAGGGCTTACGATTTTTATCGTAAGCCCTTGAACTTTCTGGTTGCGGGGAAAGGATTTGAACCAATGACCTTCGGGTTATGAGAACTAAGGTCATATCTTTCTATTGCTTTCTATTTTTTTCTAACTATTACTATTTATTTGAA
>CALUUX010000072.1 GCA_944324085.1 uncultured Mailhella sp.
GCTCTCTTTCCCATCCGATGTATTTTCAGAATCAGGGAGGAGTCATGAAAAGTTCAACTCATCCGCTTGGCACGCTGATCGAAACGGACGTGCTTGTCATCGGCTCTGGCGCGTCCGGCTGCGGCGCGGCTCTCGGAGCCCGCGAGCAGGGTCTGGATGTCGTGCTGCTGGATAAAGGCAAGCTGGAAAGTTCTGGCTGTATCGGTGGCGGCAACGACCACTACATGGCCATCCTGAACGAAAAGGGCACGCCCTTCGACAGCGCGGAAGACCTGGTCAAGTTCTACGCCAAGCCTCTGAACGGCTGGACCCCCGCCATGCTCACCAACGGCTGGTACAACCACATGTACCACATGCTGAAGCGGCTCGAAAAATGCGGCGTGGACTTCAGCAAGAACCCTGACGGCACCTACAAGCGCACGCAGGGATTCGGTCAGCCCGGCACCTGGTGGGTTCACATCGCCAACGGCATGACCATCAAGCGCGTCATGGCCCGCATCGTCCGCGACTCCGGCGTGAACGTCCTTGACCGCATCATGGCCATGAAGATCCTCACCGACGGCGGCAAGGCCTGCGGCGTGCTCGGCTGGAACGTTTCCACCGGCGAATACGTCATCATTCGCGCCAAGACCGTGGTTTCCGCTCAGGGTCGTTCTTCCACCCGCGGCTACAACAACTCCACGCACAACCCCTACAACGTGTGGATGTACCCCTACAACACGGGCGCGGGCGTGGTGCTCGGCTATGACGTCGGCGCCGCCGTCACCGAACTCGACACCTATCAGCGCGCCACCATGGAGCCCAAGGGTTACGGATGCCCCGGCATGAACGGCATCAACAGCTCCGGCGCTCATGAAATCAGCGCCATCGGCGAACGCTTCATGGGCAAGTACGATCCCATGTGGGAAAACGGCGTGCGCAACAATCAGATTCAGGGCACCTACCAAGAACAGCTCGAGGGCAATGGGCCGCCTTTCTACATGGATATGCGCCATGTCGATCCCGAAGTCGTGCATGAACTGCAGTACATCCTCATGCCCGGCGACAAGGCCACCTTCGGCGACTGGGCCGACTGCACCGGCACCGATTTCCAGCACAAGCTGCTGGAAGTGGAAATCGGCGAACTCATCTTCGGCGGCACCATCGCGGTGAACGATCAGTTCGAAACCACGATCCCCGGACTGTTCTGCGGCAGCATTTTCCTGTATTGCTCCGGCGCCATGTGCGGCGGCTTCGAAGCCGGCCGTCAGGCCGCCATGAAGGCTTCCGGCATGGAGCAGGCCGGCAAGATCGACGAAGACCTTGCCGCGCAGGTGAAATCCAGCATCTTTGCCCCGCTCGGCAACGATCAGGAACTCACCTACCAGGAACTGGAAGAAGCCGCCCGCAACGTCATGATGTACTACATGGGCTTCCGTCGCTCCATGGCCGGCATGGAACGCGCTCTGGAAAAGATCACCTTCCTTGAAGAACAGATTCCTCAGCTCCATGCCGACACGCTGCGCGACCTCATGCGTTGCCATGAATCGTGCGAAGTGCTCAAGGTGTGCGAACTGGCCATCAAGGCCACCATGGAACGCAAGGAAACGGGCCGCTGCGTCTACAAGATTACCGATTACCCCAAGCTCAATCCCGACATGGCGAAGCCTCTGCTTCTCATCAAGGGCAAGAACGGCACCGAGTACCATTGGGGCAAGGCCCCTCTTCTGTAGAGCCCTTTCCGTCTGAAACTGTCTGCCGGGGCAACGACGCCCCGCGGCGGTTTCCCGGCGTCGGAACTCTCATCCGACGCCCCCCTCCCGGTCATCCGGGAGCGGATCAGTCACTCAAGGAGTATTATCATGCCGCCTAGATATAGTCGTGAAATCACCCTGCCCATCGTCATGGGCGACAGCCTCAAGGAGCAGTTCCGCACCTCGCCGTGCGAGCATTTCTGCCCCGCGGGCAATTCCATCCAGAAGATGCAGGCTCTTGTGGAAAAGGGCGAATTCGGTGAAGCCCTGCGCTACCTGCGCGCCAAGAACCCCTTCCCCGGTGTGACCGGCCGCGTGTGCCCGCACTTCTGCCAGTCCAACTGCAACCGCGCCGGCTATGACGCCTGCGTGAACACCCGCGCCCTCGAACGCGCCGTCTTCGACTACGCTCCCTACGGTTCGGCTCTGTTCAAACGCCGTCCCGCCACCGGCAAGAGCGTCGGCGTTATCGGCGGCGGCCCCGCCGGCCTTACCGCGGCCTACTTCCTGGCCCTTCTCGGCCACGACGTCACCGTGTACGAAGCCAATCCCGTGCTCGGCGGCATGACCCGCTACGGCGTGCCGGACTTCCGTCTGCCCCGCGACGTGGTCGACCGTGAAATCGGCTGGATCCTCGAAGTGGGCGTGCGCGCCCGCGTCAATACCATGGTCGGCCGCGACATCTCCTTCGCCGACGTGCGCGCCGCGCATGACGCCGTCATTGTGACCACCGGCACTCCCAAGGAAAACAGCCTGCCCATCCCCGGCTGCGAAACCGCTGTGAAGGCCGTTGAATTCCTGCGCGCCGCCTCTCTCGGCCTGCGTCCCGAAGTGGGCAAGCGCGTGGTCGTCATGGGCGGCGGCGGCGTCGGCTTCGACGCCGCGTTCGTGGCTCGTCGTCTCGGCGCGGAAGAAGTGCACGTCATCTGCCTCGAAAAGGCCGGTGAAATGCGCGCTCCTGCGGAAGACCTGGAACAGGCCGCGGAAGAAGGCATCCAGATCCACAATTCCTGCACCATGTCCGCCATCCGCACCAAGGACGGCAAGACCGCCGGCGTGGATTACTTTGAAGTGCAGGAATGCCGCTTCGACGAAAAGGGTCACCTCACCCTCGTGCCCGTGCAGGGCGGCGAGCACACCCTTGACTGCGATACCGTCATCTTCGCCGTCGGCATGAAGACGGATCTCGGTTTCATGGCCGAAGCCGGCGTCAACCTCACGCCCCGCAATTGGATTGTGGTGGACGGCAAGCAGGCCAGCTCCGTTGAAGGCATCTTCGCCGCCGGCGACGTGTCTTCCGGCCCCGCTTCCATCGCCGGCGCCATCGGCGACGGCCGTCGCGCCGCCTTCGGCGCGCATGCCTATCTGACCGGTGAAAATTCCCGCGTGTACGTCATCGGCGACGACAACACCATCGTGGCCCGCGACGACATGGCCGGAACCAAGGAACCCTATGTGGTGCCCATGGAAGAGATCTACGGCATTCTCCAGTACGAGAAGACCGAACCTCAGAAGCAGGCCTACGCCAACCACATGGACTTCACGGAAAACAACGCCGGCTACACCGCCGAACAGGCTCAGCTCGAAGCCGCCCGCTGCATGCACTGCGGCCACTGCAAGGGCTGCGGCACCTGCGTGGACGACTGCCCCGGCTACGTGCTTGAACTCAAGCACCTGGAAGACGGACGCGACCGCCCCGAAGTGGCCCACGGCGACGAATGCTGGCACTGCGCCAACTGCCGCACCAGCTGCCCCACCGGAGCCATAGGCTTCCGCTTCCCGCTCCGCATGCAGGTCTAATCGCCTCCGCGAGCTAAAACGCAAAAAACACAGACGCCCTGTCCGCTTCTCCCCGGACAGGGCGTCTTGTTGTTCTCCGCCAACAAACGACACGCCCGACAGGACTTTCACAAAACGCGATCCAAGAAGAAAATGCCTTTCGCCTCAGGTTCCCGCGCACCCCCCTCACACGGAAAACAGGCCTTCACATCGTCACTATGCCCCTCTCGCTTCCGATTAAAACGCAACGCTCCTAACATCTGAACGCGCCTCAAAAGACGTCGGTTTCCGCCGTCATGCGAGATGTCGGAAAAATTCCCACATGTTCAGTAACATGCGCCATGAAAGATCACGCGACGTCAAGATCTACGCGCGCATGTCACAACTATGTGATAATAGGCACATACTGCATAGCGAGTCATACCCTTCCGAGGCTCGCGTCTTTTACTTTTCCCCCGCTAATGCTCTGCCATTTTTCCCCGCCGCTCGGCGTGTCTGCGCCTTTCTCTTCCTGAATCGCCGCCAAAAAATCCTTGCCCCGTCACCATTTTCTTTTTCATCGCCCCGTCGGCATTCCCGCTTTTTCTTATCATTTCAGTAAGAAATCACTGTTTTTCATTAAAACGGCCCACTGATTTTTCTGTCCAAACATGTATGATTTCATCAAACAAAAACAAAAAATTATCGCTTTGACTTCTTTTAGATAAAATGTGATTTTTCTATCAATTTAAGACATATTTTCAGTTTCCGGGGCAAGCAAGCTGCCATTTTCCAAGGGGACGGAAAAGCCGGAAACCTGAGGCAGAGGATTTTTTCTTCCAAATCCGAAAATGCACGGAGATTTTCGGATATTTTCCGTTTCACCGTGAAGCCTGTTCAGACGTGCCGCCGGGGGGCGGACGCCTGGCGAGGACGATGGCCAATGATACAGCATATCGACGACGCCAAATGCGTCGGCTGCGGCGTATGCGTGCAGAAATGTCCTTTGGACACCATTCGACTCAACGAACAGGGTAAGGCTTACATCGCCTATCCGGACGACTGCATGACCTGTTTTGTCTGTGAAAGACTCTGCCCCGCCGGAGCCATTTTCGTACATCCATTCAAGGAAAAACTGCCCCCGGTCTTTCCGGGTCCCCGGTACGACGCCGTGGAGGGCAACGACCTCAGGGACAAGGAGGTCTATCATGCCTGACAGAACGACTCATGTGGTGGAAAGCGACCTGCTCATCATCGGCGGCGGTTCCGCCGGTCTCTGGGCGGCGAAACGGTTCACGGAACTCATGCCCGAACGCAAGGTCGTCATCGTGGACAAGGGCCCCAAGGAATGGGGCGGCCTCATGTCCATGGCCGGCGGCGACTTCGACGCCGTTCTTCCCGGCGACGATCTGGACGCCTGGGTTGAAGACTTCGTCTACTATTTCGACGGCCTCTGCGATCAGGAACAGATCGAGGAATTTCTGCGTCGTTCCCATGACCGTCTGGAAGATTATCAGCGCTACGGCTGCGAATTTTTCCATAAGGAAGACGGCACTCTCAAGAGCATTCCGCAGCGCGGCCTTCCGCACGTCAAGCTGTATCCCGCCAAACTGGTGGGTCGCGGCGGCGAAGACATGGTGCGCAGCCTCGTGCGCCAGCTCCGCAAGGTCAACGTCACCAGCCTCGGCCGCATCATGGTGACCGACCTTCTCAAGAAAAATGGACGCGTCGTCGGCGCCGTGGGCTTTGATTCCATCACCGGCGACTTCTACCGCTTCCGCGCGCAGGTAGTCATCGCCGCCACGGGCGTAGGCGGCTGGAAAACCTCCTACGGCAAGAACACCCCCACCGGCGAAGGCGTGGAAATGGTGTGGAACGCCGGCGCGAGCCTCAAGGACTTCGAGTTCAGCCGCGTGTGGAACATGCCCCGCTACTTCGGGTGGGAAGGTCAGACCAAGCTCATTCCCCTGGGCGCGCGATTCGTCAACGCCAAGGGCGAGCCCTTCATGGAAAAGTATTCCCCCGTTCTCGGGGTGAACACCGACCCGCATTTCATCACCATAGCCATGGCTATGGAAATCCGCGCCGGTCGCGGCCCCATATACTTCGACATAAGCCGCATCAATCCGGACGATCTGATTCTGCTCAAGCCCCAGAACGGCTGGCAGCTCATGAACTATGAAAAGCTGTGCAAGCTCGGCATGGATCTGTTCCGCGACAACACCGAATGGCTGCCGCAGATGACCATTTCCTACGGCGGCATGGAAGCCGGCGTCAAAGGAACCACCAATGTGGAAGGTCTCTTTGCCGCAGGCACGGCCAGAAGCACCGAGCCTGGCGTGTACGCCGGCGGCTTCGCGCTTATGACCACCTCCGTCACGGGCCATCTGGCTGGTGAAGGCGCGGCCGAGTTCCTCGCTTCCGCCGCTCCCGTCGAAGACGACGCCGTCGATGAAGACATCGACGCCCTGCGCGACGCCATTTTTGAACCGCTCGGCCGCGAAGGACTCGCCCCCCGCGACGTGCTGAAGAAAATTCAGGCCGCCATGTTCCCCTATGACGTCTCCATTCTGAAGACGGAAGCCTCCCTCCAGCGCGCGCTTGACGAGATCACCCGCATCCGCAACGAAGAAGTGCCGCAGATGGCCGCCGCCGATCCTCACTACCTGCTCAAGCTGCGCGAAGTGCGCTCCATGGCTCTCGTGAGCGAACTCTACCTGCGCGCGTCTCTGGAACGCCGTGAATCCCGCGCCGGACATTTCCGCGAAGACTACCCCCATCGCGCCGATGACGGACTGGCGTGGATCATCATCCAGCGCGGCGAAAACGGTGAGATGGAATTCAGTAGAAAACGCGTTCCCCTGGAACGTTACCGTCACCCCATCACCCGTTACTATCAGGACAATTTCCGTTTCACGGAAGAACACTAATACTCCTTTCCCCTTCAGGAGAAACACACCATGGCTGCTACCAGCACCGTTGCCGCCGCGCCTAAAAAGCCGAGCGTTATGTATTTTGTTCACGCTATCATCTGCCTTGCCATCATGTTCGGCTTCGGGCAGATCGCTCCCATTGAACCGCTCACCCCGCTGGGCATGAACCTTATCGGCGTCTTCCTCGGCGTCCTCTACGGCTGGATCTTCATCGACATCATCTGGCCCAGCATCGCCGGCCTTCTGGCCCTCATGCTCGTCGGCGGCATGAAACCCGGCATGCTTCTCAACAAGAGCTTCGGCGACCCCATCGTCGTCATGATGTTCTTCATCTTCGTGTTCTGCGCCACCATCAACTACTACGGCCTTTCCAAGTTCATCTCGCTGTGGTTCATCACCCGCAAGGCCGTCGCCGGCAAACCCTGGCTGTTCACCTACACCTTCCTCGCCTCCATCATGATCCTCGGCGGCCTGACCAGCGCGTCGCCTGCGGCCGTTATCGGTTGGAGCATCCTCTACGGCGTGTGCGAAGTGTGCGGATATAAGAAGGGTGACGGCTACCCCACCATGATGGTCTTCGGCATCGTCTACGCCGCTCAGGTGGGCATGGCTCTCATTCCCTTCAAGCAGGCCGCCCTTACCGTCATGAGCGCCTATGAAACCATGTCCGGCACGCACATCGACTACGCCAAGTACATGTTCATCGCGCTGGTCGCCTGCGCCCTGTGCTCCCTGCTCTTCCTGCTCATCGGCAAGTACGTCTTCCGTCCTGACGTGAGCAAGCTCGCCGACCTCGACGCCAGCAAGCTCGACAAGGACCAGAGCCTCACTCTCAACAACGTGCAGAAGTCGGTGCTCGGCTTCCTGTTCGCCCTGGTGGCCCTGCTGCTTATTCCCGCCTTCCTGCCCAAGGATCTGCTGATCGTCAAGTTCCTCAAGAGCATCGGCAACACCGGCATATGCATGCTCCTCGTGGGCATCATGTGCTTCATCAAGGTCAACGGCAAACCGCTCCTCCGCTTCAAAGCCATGGTGGACGACGGCGTGGCCTGGGGCATCATCTTCATCCTCGCCATGGTTCAGCCTCTCTCCGGCGTCATGGCCAACCCCGCCAGCGGCATCACGCCCTTCCTTATGTCCGTGCTTGAACCGCTGTTCGGATCCGGTTCCCCCATGTTCTTCGCTCTGTGCATGGGCTTCCTGGCCACCGTTCTCACCCAGTTCATCAACAACGGCGCCGTGGGCGTGGCTCTCATGCCCATCATCTTCAGCTACTGCACCAACATGGGCGTGGCTCCGGAACTGCCCGTCATCATGGTCGTCATGGGCGTGCATCTGGCCTTCCTCACGCCTGCCGCCAGCTCCAGCGCCGCGCTTCTGCACGGCAACGAATGGGCCAGCACCAAGAGCATCTGGAAGTCTTCCCCCATCGTCATCGTGCTCTCCTGGGCTCTGATGAGCGCCGTCATCGCCGTCATGGGCGCGTTCCTCTTCTAATTACGAAGTTCTCTCCGCGCAGGGGCAAGACGCCCCGGCCTCCCGGAAGCCCCGTTCCGCCCCCGCGAAACGGGGCTTCTCGTTCCCTCCGCCTTGCCTTTTCTTCCCCTCTGCTGCTACACCAATGCCGTGGCGAACCTTTTCGGCGTCCGCTTTCCCACAAGCCGCCGGGGACGCCAACCGACTTGCCACTCCGAACGCTCTTCGAGCGAATCTTTCCAACCGTCAGAACATCCGGCCCTTCGGTGAGTGCCAGACATGGAACATTTTTTCCCCCTGAAGAAACGCTGCGTCGCCAGCCCGGGTTCATACCCTTCGCCGTACCCGTCGTGCAGGGAGAAACTGATATAAATTCCCCCGTATGGCGGGAAATTCAGCGCGAGGGCACCAAGCTCGTCTATCGGGCCGGAACCTTCATAGACATTTCCGGAAAGCATCAGCTCGACATGTACTGCCTGGAAAAAGGCAGCGTGCGCATCGTCTTCGACACGCTGGAAGGCAGACATCGCGCGCTCATGACCTTTGAACCCGGTGGAATCTTCAACCTTGCCTGCGCCCTGACGCAGAAAGACGCTTCCGGCCTGTACCAGTGCATCCGGGACAGCGTGATCTGGCGCGTTCCCGGAACGCTTCTTCACGACGAACGCGGCGTCACTGACTGTCCCGCCCTGGCCGCGTACGCGCTTCGTCAGATGGGTACTGTGGCGCTCATCCACAGCACGTTTCTTTCCGACATGCTCATGGACGATTTCGTCATCCGCTTCTGCCGCTATCTCGTCTCCCTGACCATGCGGCACGGCGGCTCCGAATTTCCTCTGGGCATGACCCAGGATCGCTGCGCCGCCATGCTCGGCGTGCATCGCGCCACATTGTGCAGAGCCATCCAGCATCTGAAACGAAAAGGCATCATCGAGTGTTTCCGGCGCGGCAAGGTGAGAGTTCTCGATCCCGACCGGCTGCGCGAACTTGCGGGCATGTGACCGCGCCTTTGGCAGGACTCTCTTTTTCTGCGCGTCTCTTCTCCCGCGGCGTCGTTCCCCTGTCCTTTTCCATCTCTTGCGTCGCTTCTTCCCTCTCGCGAACAACGCGTTACGTCGTACTACCGGAATGCCGCATGCGCCGCATCCCACGCCGTCGTCTTTTTCTTGATTTGTGAAATATATATCATTTTATTTTTTCACGCAGTTCCTTCCGACCTGCCGAAATCGCCTTCTTAGTCTTCTTTTTCAACGCCTCTCCATCGCGGTTTCCGGAGATTTGCGGGAATGTTCTCCGCGATTCTAAAGACGATCTTTTGCTTCCGCAAAACATTTGCCTTTCCTTAACGCTCTTTTCCCCTTTTTCGGTCCTTTGGCGTTTTTTTCTGCCGCAACAACAAAGGACAGATAAAATTATCATAGTTATCCTACTGGTATTTATATGGAATCAATTTTTCTTCAAAAAAAATGAAAAATTGTCGCGTGCGCGATATTTTCACCATCCGCCTTGTGAAATCATGTACGCATCGCTGATCAACGACGCCCACCACGCGAATTTTCACTTTTGCGAAGGAGAAGGAATATGCCCCCGGTAATCGACAGAGAAAAATGCCTTGGTTGCGGCGTATGCGCCGACGTGTGCCCTCTGCAGGTGTTCAGTTACCACAGAGACAAGGACAAGGTGCCCGAAGTCAAACGCCCCTACGAGTGCTGGCACTGCAACGCCTGCGTGCTGGACTGCCGGGCGCACGCCATTGAACTGCGCCTGCCCCTCACCCACATGCTGCTCTATGTGGACGCCGACACGCTGAAGCCCAAAGATCTGCCCGTGCGCTGATCGACGCTTCCGTCCCGTCGTATCCGTCCCATGCAGGGACAAACCATTCTCCCCTCAACTTTTCTCTGGAGGCACTCCATGATTCCTCTTAAAGAACAGCATGACGCCGATGTCGCCATCATCGGCGGCGGCATCGCCGGACTCATGGCCGCCATCGCGGCGGCGGACAAGGGCGCAAAGGTCGTTCTTCTGGACAAGGCCAACACCAAGCGCAGCGGCGCGGGCGCCACGGGCAACGATCACTTCCTGTGCTGGATCCCTGAAAAACACGGTGACATCAGCGTGGTGTACAACGAGTTCATGGACAGCCAGAACGCCACCAGCAACGATACCCCCCTGGTCATGCGTTTTCTGGAAACCAGCCCGAAAATCGTGAACATGTGGAACGATTGGGGCATCAACATGAAGCCCACCGGCGACTATCACTTCGAGGGTCACGCCTATCCCGGCCGTCCGCGCATCTTCCTCAAGTACGACGGCCACAATCAGAAAAAGGTGCTCACCGAACAGGCCAAGAAGCGCGGCGTGAAAATTCTGAATCACGCGCCCGTCCTGGAAATGTTCCGCGATAACGACGGCGTCACCGGGGTGCTGGCCCTTGACGTGTCCGGCGACGAGCCTTCCTTCATTATGGTCAGATCCAAGGCCGTGGTGGCCGCCACGGGTTACGTGAGCCGTCTGTTCACCACCGATCCCACGCCCAGTCAGATGTTCAACACCAACATGTGTCCTTCCGGCACCGGCGACTCCATCGCTCAGGCCTGGCGCATCGGCACCTATCTCGTGAACATGGAAAAAACCTATCGTCACGCCGGCCCGCGCTTCCTCGCCCGCTGCGGCAAGGCCACCTGGATAGGCGTCTACCGCTATCCCGACGGACGCCCCGTAGGCCCCTTCATTACCAAGCCCAATGTGGAAACGGGCGACATGACCAGCGACGTATGGTCTTCCGCCTTCACCGATCTCAAGCTCAGCGGTCGCGGCCCCGCCTATATGGACTGCTCCGGCGCGAGCAAAGAAGATCTTGAACACATGCGCTGGGCTATGAAGTGCGAAGGACTCACCGCGCTTCTGGACTACATGGACAAGGAAGGCATCGACCCCGGCAAGCACGCCGTGGAGTTCGGCCAGTATGAAGCCAACCTCGTCACCAACGGCATTGAAATAGACATCAACGGAGAAAGCAACGTGCGCGGCCTTTTCGCCGCCGGCGACATGATGGGCAACATCAGCGGCGACATCGGCGCCGCGGCCGTGTACGGCTGGATAGCCGGGCATCACGCCGCGGACTATCAGACCCGCGCCCTTCCTGAAGCCATGCCGGAAAACGCCGAAGAACGCATGGCCTTCTACAGCGCCATGTACGAACGCAAGGTCGGCGCCTCGTGGCAGGAAGCCAACTTCGCGCTTCAGCAGATCATGACCGAATACGCCGACTGCGGGCCGCACCGCGTGCGTTCCGACACCATGCTCACCGCGGGCATCAAGTACCTCGGCGATCTGCGTCGGAAGATTGAAACGCAGATGTACGCCACGGACGCCCATGAACTCATGCGCGCCGCCGAAGTCGTGAATCTCCTCGATCTCGGCCAGGCCCTCATGATCTCTGCCAGAGAACGCAAGGAAAGCCGCGGCCGTCACATCCGTTCCGACTACACCTTCACCAACCCGCTCCTGCGCGACAAGTTCCTGCGCGTATGGAAGGACGGCGACGAAGTGAAAACGGAATGGCGTGACCGTCTCATCTGACCCTGTTTCCCCGGTTTCCGATCGGAAACCGGGGCCTTGCGTCGTTTAATTTCCGCGCTTGCCGCTCCCCGTTCTCATACGACGCGCATCTTTCTCTCCTCTCGCCCCGTTCCCGTCGATTCCGCCCCCTCCAGGCGGCGTTCGACGGGAACGACTCGCAGCTTCGCGCGCTTTTTCCGCGAATTTCATCCGGCACGCGGCCGGAACATCCGTCACCTTCTGGAGGAACCATGAAAGTTCTGCCCATGCTCCGCTGGCCTCTGACCATCATTCTGCCCTTCATCGTCTATTTCGCCGCCCCCACCGACATCTCGCCGAAGGCTCCGCTCTTCATGGCCATGACCAGCATGGCCGTGTTGGCCTGGGCCTTCAACGTGTTCCCCGCCATCGGCGTGGCCGCGCTGCTCACGTTTGGCTACGTGCTCGGCAATGTTGCCCCCATGGAAGTCATTTTCGGCCCATGGGCCACCGTACTGCCGTGGATATCCTTTGCCGCGGTGGTCATCGGAGAAGCCATGGACAAAACGGGTCTCGCCAAACGTTTGGCGTTGAGCTGCCTCTCCCTTGCGGGCGGCAGCTTCATGGGGCTTATGTGGGGCTTCTTTGTCGGCGGTCTCGTGCTGGCCCTCGTGCTGCCTTCCATTCTCGCCCGCATGGTGGTGCTTTGCGCCATCGCCTCCGGCATTGTTGACACTCTCAAGCTCGATCACAAGTCGCGCATGTCCTCCGCCGTCATTCTCATGGCCTTCATGGCCGCGGCGGCTCCCCAGTTCCTGTTTCTGCATACGTCCGAAAACTTCATCTGGGCCTTCACCATGCTGTTCAAAGACGGCACTACCGTCAACTTCTGGCAGTACGCCTGGCAGGGCTCCCTCTTCTCTCTCATCTACACTGTGGCGTCCATGGGCGTCGTCTGGCTGGTGAAGGGCAAGGAAAATCTCACTTCCATGGAAAACGCCCGCGCCTTCATCGCCAGCTGCAGCAAAGAACTCGGCCCCATCAGCCACAAGGAAAAGATTCTTCTGGTGCTGGTGCTCGGCATGGTGCTGGCCTTCATGATCCAGCCCTGGACCGGCGTCGATCCCGTGTTTGTCTTTGCGGTGCTGGCCATGCTCTGCTACATGCCCGGCATCAACATTCTGCCCAATGAAAGCATCGGCAAGCTGGAAATCATGTTTCTCATCTTCATCACCGGCTGCATGTCCATCGGTTTTGTGGGCGGAGCCGTGGGGTTCAACGCCTGGGCCGTGCAGCAGATTCTTCCGGTGCTGCAGGGCTGGGGCGAAACCATGTCGGTGCTTATCGCCTACATCTCAGGCGTGGCCGTCAACTTCCTGCTGACTCCCCTGGCCGCCACCGCGGCCTTCACGCCCGCCATCGGCGATCTGGGTCAGGCGTTGAACATGAATCCGCTTCCTCTGTTCTACGCGTTCCAGTACGGCTTGGATCAGTATATCCTGCCCTATGAGGCCGTGTATTTTCTTTATATCTTCATCACCGGCCGCGTAACGCTCAGCCACGTCATCCCCGCGCTGGCCGCCCGCGCTCTCATCTGCGGCGTGCTTCTGGCGATTGTCGCCATTCCCTGGTGGAACTTCGTCGGCATCATGTAATCGCGTGCGACGCGCTTTCCGAGGCCCGGCGGATTTCCGTCGGGCCTTTTTCGCGTCTCCGACCGACATTGACGCTGCGCCGCCGTCGGGCTAGACTGTTCGTTCCTTTCAAACGCCGGGGCCTAACGCCCTTACCGCATATTGCGCACCGAGGAATCAACCATGCTTGATCTCAAACTTCTCCAGAAACATCCCGAAGTGGTGGCCAAGGCTCTTGCCGACCGCCATTCCGCCATCTCCATCGACGAATTTCTCGAACTGGACGCCCGCCGCCGCGCCGCGCTCACCGAAGTGGAAACGCTCAAGAGCAAACGGAACTCCGAATCGGCCGAAGTCGCCCGCATGAAGCGCGCCGGCGAAGACGCTTCCGCGCTGCTGGCCGAACTCGGCAAGCTGTCCGACCGCATCAAGGAGCTGGACGCGGAGACCTCCGAAATCAAGGAAAAGGTCTATCAGTGGATGCTGCGCGTGCCCAACATTCCCGACGCCTCCGTGCCCGTGGGACTGGACGAACGCGACAACCCCGAACTGCATCGCTGGGGAACGCCCCGCGAATTTGATTTTCCGGTCAAGCAGCACTTTGAAGTGGGCGCGGCGAAAACCGGCCTCGATTTCGAACGCGGCGCCAAACTCGCCGGTTCCCGTTTCTGCGTGTCCCACGGCGTTTTCGCCAGAATGGAACGCGCCCTCATGAATTTCTACCTCGACACGCAGACCACCGAATTCGGCGCCACGGAAATCCTGCCGCCCTTCATGGTCAACGCCGCCACCATGCAGGGCACGGGCCAGCTGCCCAAGTTCGAAGAAGATCTGTTCAAGATGCCCGCGTGGGACTATTACCTCATCCCCACCGCCGAAGTGCCCGTCACCAACCTGCACGCCGGCGAAATTCTTGAAGAAGATCAGCTTCCGCTGCGCTATACCGCAGGCACTCCCTGCTTCCGCTCCGAAGCCGGTTCCGCGGGCAAGGACGTGCGCGGCCTTATCCGTCAGCATCAGTTCATCAAAGTGGAAATGGTGCGCTTCGCCCATCCCGACAAGTCCTGGGACGAACTGGAAAACATGCGCCGCTGTGCGGAAATTCTGCTGGAAAAGCTCGAACTTCCTTACCGCACTATCACGCTCTGCACCGGCGACATGGGCTTTGGTTCCGCCAAAACCTACGACGTGGAAGTCTGGCTGCCCGGTCAGAACACCTACCGCGAAATTTCTTCCTGCTCCAACTGCGTGGACTTCCAGGCCCGCCGCGCCAACATCCGCTTCCGTCCCAAGAACGGGGGCAAGCCTAAATTCGTGCACACGCTCAACGGTTCCGGCCTGCCCACCGGACGTTCTCTGGTCGCCATCATAGAAAACTATCAGCAGAAAGACGGCTCCATCGTCATTCCTCAGGTTCTGCGCCCCTACATGGGCGGTCTTGAGGTCATCACTCCTGACATGTAGTCGAAACGCTTTTCACGGCTCACGAGCGGGAGACGGCGCGCCGTCTCCCGCTTTTTTTATCCGTCGCCACCCCATATTTCGGCACGCGCCCCGCTTGTTCCGCTCGTTCAAGGCGAACTTCGCATCCAACATGCGCATTTCATCAAAATTTTCTTTGAGTTGTTGCTTTTGTTAGAACAAGCATGTGAAATTTTGAGCTTTACCTTATAGGACTTTTCGTCGTTTCCTGAATATCGAAACCGCGATCTTGCGCGCGGCATTTTTATTCTTGTTTTTCAGGAGCATTGCCATGAACAGACGCCAGTTTTTGTATGGAAGCGCGGCCATGGCTCTCATGAGCGCCATGCCGTTTCACGCTCACGCTTCGGAAGGCCCTATCGTCAAAACCCCCAAGGGCAGCGTGCGCGGCCTTACTCTGGACGGCGTGCACGTGTTCCGAGGCGTGCCCTGCGGCATGCCGCCGTATCAGGGCAAACATTGCCTCGCCCTTCCCGAACCCGTTGCGCCCTGGAACGGCGTGATCGACGCCGTAACCTTCGGCGACATTCCGCTTCAACCCGACGGCAAGGGCAAACCGCTCGGCGGAGGCGACTGTCTGCGACTGAATATATGGACTCCCGCTCCCGGAAAAACAACATGTCCCGTCATGGTGTACATTCCCGGTGGCGGCAGCACCCGCTGCGACAACAACGACGTGCGCTATGACGGCTCGGCCTTCGCCAGGGACGGCGTGGTTCTCGTCACCATCAACTACCGGGTGAACGTGCACGGCTTCCTCAAGATCAACGGCGCGCCTTCCAATATCGCGCTCAGAGACATGTTGTTCGCGCTGCGCTGGGTTCAGGACAACATTGCGGCTTTCGGCGGCGATCCCGATAACGTCACGGTGTTCGGTCAGTCCGCCGGCGCGACCCACATCACCTCGCTCATCTCTTCCGACGCCTCCAAAGGACTTTTCCGCCGCGCCGTTCTGCAAAGCCCCTCGGCTCTTTCCCAGTACAACGCCGAACTGGCGTCCAAAGTGTCGGCCAGTCTGCTTGACTTCTACGGCGTGAAAAACAGCCGAGAAGCCGTCGCCGCGCTGTCTCCGGAAAAACTGCTCACCTTCACGTCCTTCATCGCCGAGAAAAATAAGGATCCCAAATGGTGTCGCATGGTTGGAGGAAATATTTCCATTTTCAAGCCCTATGTTGACGGCGACATACTCCTGAAACGCCCCGTGGACGCCATTGCCGAAGGCGCGGCGCGCGGTCTGGAAATCATGGTGGGATCCGCCGAACAGGAATGGCGTCTGTACACCGTGCCGAGCGGGGCCATCGACCGTATCGGCGAAAAAGAACTCAAGGGCTTCGTTGACGCCACGGGATTCCCCGCCGACATCGTGGACCGCTACCGCAAAGCCGGCCGCGGCGACACGCCCGGCGACCTGTTCTCCGCTCTTCAGTCCGACTTCATCTTCAGAATGCCCGCCAACAAGGTTCTGGAAAGCCAGGCCAAGGCCGGCGGCAAGGTCTGGGCCTACTCCTTCGCCTGGAAAAGCGACGCGGTCAACGGAAAAATGGGCGCGGCCCACAGTCTGGACGTACCCTTCGTGTTCAAGACGCATCGCAAGGATTCCCCAAGAGTGAAAAACACGCTGGGCTCCAACCCTCCGGACTCCCTGGCCGAAACCATGCACAGCGCGTGGGTGCGCTTTGCCTCTACCGGCAATCCCGGCTGGACGCCTTTTGACACCGGCCGCCGCATGACCATGCGCTTTGACACGGAAAGCAAGGAAGTCTCCAATCCGTGGAAGACGGAACGCGAAAACATGCCCATGAAATAACCAAGCGCGGACGGGAATCCCCGAACGTCACATAGAAAAACGCGCGGGCAGTCCGACCGCGCGCCGCCAAGAAAACGCCAAGGCGGACGGAGCCGTTGTGAAACGTTCCGTCCGCCTCTTTTCCTCATGCTAAAATCTTTCTCAAAGCCGGAAAGCATTGCAGCACGTCAGCGCGCCGAAACATATACGCCCTTCCGACGCACGCTGACGAAAAAATTTAATAGAAAAAAGGGCTTGCGATACGTCGCAAACCCTTCTCAAATTCTGGTGGAGATGAAGAGAATTGAACTCTTGGCCTCTTGAATGCCATTCAAGCGCTCTCCCAACTGAGCTACATCCCCGTTGCGCAGTCTTTTTTGCCAGAATGGTTCGTGCGAGTCAAGAAAAAAATGGATTTTCCTTTCCCGGACAACGTCGGAAAATGAGCTTTCCCAGACAAGAAAAAACAGACTCCGGCGAAAGAATCGACCTTTAGCGACTCGCGCGACGGCGTCGACAAACGAGTCGCGGTTCGATCCCATAAACGCTTCAGGAAACGGCGCCAGCCGCGCCGTCTTGTCCGCGTCACGTCGCCTTTCTTCTCCTCAAACGCCGCCGGCAAACGTTATCATATCTCCATACGCCCGACATAATGACGTCATGATTCCGACGCATCAATACATGCGTGAGGGCACAATCCTTCAGGACGGAAAATTCACGTAGTCTACCATTCCCGCGACAATGCCTCTCTGCCCGCGCCGGAAAAAGTCCGACTGCAGAAGACAGCAAACGGAGCCGCCTGAAGGTCGCCTTCTACTGACTCAACAACAAACATAGCTTCATCATACAGACAATAACGTCATTATGGGAGAAAAATCATGGCAAAGAACATCGCCCGCCGCGACATTCTGAAGATGGGTATGGCCGCCACCGCCTGCGCCGCCGCCGGAATACTCGCCGGAAGTTCATCCGCCGAAGCCAAGGACGCCAAAAATATCCTCAAAGCCGGCATCATCACTGACATGCACAAGACGACCAAGGCCGACAGCGCCACCCGCATCTATTCCACGGCCATGGACAAAATGAAGGTGTTCATGGACGCCATGAAGAAGGAAAAACCCGCCTTCCTCATTGAACTCGGCGATTTTGTGGACACGCTTTCCCAGGGTACGGATCCCGCCGCCAACCTCCAGGAAATTGAAACGCTGTTCACCTCGTTCGCAGGCCCCACCTACCATGTGCTCGGCAACCACGACTTCGACAATCTCAAACGCGAGGCTTTCCTCTCCGGAATCACCAATACCGGCATTGAAAAAGGAAAAACCTATTATTCCTACGATGCGGACGGCGTGCACTGCATCGTGCTTGACGCCGACTACACCCCCGGCAACTTCCGTCCCTACGACATGAACACGCCCGAAGACACTTTCTGGACCTGGGTGGACACCATCGTTCCTCCGCAGGAACTGGAATGGCTGAAACAGGATCTTCAAAAGACCGACAAACCCGTGCTGGTTTTCAGCCATCAGACCCTCGACCGCGTGGACGAACAGGATCACAACATCAAGAACGCCTCCGCCGTGCGGGCCGCGCTTGAAGCCAGCGGCAAGGTGCTCGCCGTGATTTCCGGCCATGACCATCAGGGCGGCTATTCCAACATCAAAGGCATTCACTATGTGGTGCTCAACGGCAACGTCGGCGTGAACGACTACCGCGCCTGGGACGTCACCAGCGCGGAAAAAGGCCGCGGCCTGCGCGACGATAACCAGTTCTGCGTTCTGACCATACAAAAGAAGGGCAAAACCTACACGTTGTCCTTCGAAGGACGCGGGCGTCAGCCCAGCTACAAGCTGGAAAGAACGCTCTAGTTCCACCAATTTCCCGGCGGCGTTCCCCTTCTCTCCCGCCGCGAATCCCCCAGAGCTCCGTTCCCGCCTCCCGGCAACGGAGCTCCTCTCATTTAACTCCGGCGCGCAAAACGCCGCGCGGTCTCCCGTAGCGACAAAGACGTCGTCCCTTTCCCGGCGATCCCGGACATTTGACGAAAACCGCGCTTGCCGTTAGCTTCCATGTCTGGAGAAATGCCGTGAGTGCCAAGAAAAAAGTGACGCTGGAAGACGTAAGCCGCCGCGCGGGAGTGTCGCTGAGCTCCGTGTCCATGATTCTCAACGCGCGGGCCGACGTGTCTTTTTCCCCGGAAACCGTGCGGAAAGTGCGGCAGGCAGCCCAGGAACTGGGCTATCGCGCGCCTTCTCGCCTCGCCAAAGGGCGGTTTCCGGGCAGAAACGTGGTGTTCATCGTCACGCCCAACATCGCCAACGCCTATTATTCCGGTCTCGTGCAGGCCATTCAGCAGGCCGCGGAACAACATGACTTTTCCACGCTCATCTTCACTACCTACAGAGAAGCCCGCAAGGAAGAGGAAGTCATGGACATGGCGCTGGCGCTGGGCGCGGCCGGCATGATTTTCACGCTCACGCCCCAGAACCTGCGAAAAGCGGAAAAAGTCAACGGCAAAATTCCCATTGTGGTCATGGGCGACAAAAATTCCAGCCCCAAGGTCGACACCGTGGAGCTCGACAACTACAGCGCGGGCGTGCTCATCGGCCGCCACATGCTGGAACTCGGCCACAAACACATCGCGTTCATCTCAGCCATGATGAACGCCGCCAACGCCATACGTCTGCGCAGGCTTCAGGGCGTCAGGGACACCTACGCCGAAAGGCCGGGATGCTCCGTGCAGGTATTCACCAAGGATTACACGCCCCGCGAGGAACTGAACAGCATAGACCTTGAACAGCACATAGGCTACGAACTCGCCATGGAATGCCTAAAGCGGAAAAACCGGATCTCCGGTTTTGTCGCCGTCAACGACTTCATCGCCTACGGCGTTCTGGACGCCATCGCGGACAAAGGCTTTCGCGTTCCGGAAGACTACAGCGTGTGCGGCTTCAACAATCTTTCCTCCTCGCGCATCGCCCGCGTGGGACTCACCACGGTCGAACATCAGACGCAGGCCAGAGCGCGCAGCGCGTTCGACATCCTCTACGAACGCATCATCGGCGGCAACGCCGTCAGCGACATCATCCGCATGGAATACACGCATCACCTTCTGGAACGCCGATCCACGGCTCCCTTCCGTCCGTCTCCGCAGGAAAAATCATGAAAAAAAACGCCCTTTGTCTCCTCCTTTCGCTTCTGCTCGCGGGCTGCGGCCACATACCGTTCCATCTTCCCTTTATGGGCGACGACGAAAAAACGCCCGAACCCGCCGAAGTCCAGCAACCGGAACGCAAGCCGACCTACGGCGTTTCTCCCCAGGCGCAGGCCTATCTGTCCGAAGCCATGGAATACTGGACGGATTCCGGCGAATGCACCGATCCGGAAAAAGCGGCTGCCCTGCTGGACAAAGCCGTGGCGGCCGATCCGCTGGATCCCGCGCCCTATCTCATGCGCAGCCTCGCCCTGAGCGATCTCGGCTACCTCAACGAAGCCTTCGACGACGCCACCAAGGCCATTCGCCTTTCCCCTACGGCGGCGGCTTACGCCACAAGAGGACTTATCTGTCTGAAGCAACGCCATCCGGAAGGCGCGCGGCGAGATTTCGCCTATGCGGAAAAAATCAATCCCAAAGAACCTCTTATTTACGTCTATCGCTCCGCCGGAGCCTTTCTTGACGGACGCAACGGCGACGCCTGCGACGACCTGAAACGAGCCTGCGAACTCGGCCACTGCCGTCCGTGGAACACGGCCACGGAAAACAAACTCTGCCGCTGACCGACAGGTCGCACCTCCATCCCGACGCTTCTTTGCGCCAAGCGCAGAAAAAGGCCGCCGCTTTTATTAACAAGCGACGGCCTTTTTCCAGGAGGAATGACAGGGCAGGGGTCCCTGACATGTATCGCGCGCCTTCCCGCGGACTGTTCCGGGGAAAACGCGCCGGGCTGACGTTATTCTTCCGTGGGGTTCACGGAGTCAAGGAAACGATACGGACCGGCGTAGGTGGGCGTTCCGTAAATCTGACAAACGTGAGTGTTCCACGCGCCTCCGCGCCAGTCATGGAGCAGGTATCCGGGGGCTTCCATCACAAAGGTGTCTCCGCCTTCGGGAGAAAGATCCAGATCTATCTGCATGGACGCCGCGGGAGCCGTCAACGCCATGACGCCGGCCCATTGCGTGAATATGGGGCGATGCATGTGACCGCAGCACAAACGAACCCAGGGCGTCTTTTCCAGAATGCCGCGCAGGCGTTCGACGTTCTCGTAGGGTTCGTCCATGGCTCCCATGCCCGTGATGAAGGGCGGATGATGCATGAACAGCAGCGTGGGAACGCCCGGACGACGGGCCAACTCTTTTTCCAGCCATGCCGCGCAAGGTTCCGGCACATGGCCGGAATGAGACCCGGGACTCATGCTGTCCATCATGAGGAAACGCACCTCATCCTCTTCCACGGCGTAGCACAGCCAGGGAGCGGTTTCCGCGTTTTCCGGACACCATCCCTTAAGGATGGAACGCATCCTGTCACGCCGGTCGTGATTGCCAGGAACGGCATAGATGGGAATATTCAAAGGAGAAAGAGCCTCATACAACATTTTGTAGGCGCGCTCATCCCCGCTGTCGGCCAGATCGCCGGTGATGACCATCATATCCGGCTTTTGCGCGAGTCCCTGAAGATGCCTCGCCGCTTCTTCCAGACACTTCGGCGTATCCACCACGCGAAAGGACAGTCTTCCGTCGCCGCGGAGATGAAAATCGGAAATCTGAAGTATACGCATAAACTTTCCTTGCGGAAGGGGAATCTCTCCCGCATCCGGGTCAGGAGCGTTCCCGTCGCCACCCGGGGACGAACGGCGGCTTCCGCCACGGCCCGGGAAAGATCCGCCGGTGTCGGCGTCTCCCCCGCGCGGAAAAGCCGGAGAACTTGTTCATGGTTAACAATGCCGTCGGAGGAGGGAGCGAAACGCTCCCTCCGAAACGTCAGATATGCTCCACGTCGTCGCCAAGACGGCGAACCGCGGCGTTATGCTTGCGCTGCACGATAAAGGCCGAAACGCCGCTGGTGGCCGCCGCGAGCATGGTGTAGAGACAGACGTAAATAGGATCGCCGTCGGCCACCTTCATGAAATACGTGCACAGACCGGGAACGATGCCGGCCACCAGGAAGCCGGGGAACTGATACACGATGGAAATGCCGGTATAACGCACGTCCGCGGGGAAAAGATCAGAGAACAACGCGGCTTCGGGGCCGAACACGCCGGCGTAGAACACGCTGAGAGGCACGATGATGGCAAGGCCGATCATGAACAGATTACCCTCGCTCGCGCCCATGAGCCAGAAGGAGGGGAAAATGGACAGACCGCAGAGCACGCTGGACACGCCGTACACCAGCCCGCGACCGTAGCGGTCGGCGAGGCGGCCGGCGATGAGAATAAACGGGCACATGACCAGGGCGGAAATCATGACCATGGAAAGAGCTTCCGTGCGCGGAACGTTCACATACTGCACGAGGTAGGTAATGACGAACACGGCCAGCACGTTGAAGAACACGCCGTCTATCCAGCGGGCGCCGATGCCGAGCGCGATGTTGCCGGGATGCTCCTTGCAGACCTTCACGATGGGCAGGGTCTTCTTGGCGTTGTCCTGACGGGCCTTTTCCTGCGCCTTCTGGAAGTCGGGCGTTTCAAGAATGTGCATACGGATATAGAGAGCGATGCAGACGAGAATCACGCTCACGAGAAAAGCCAGACGCCAGCCCCAGGCGAGGAACTGCTCGTCGCTCAGACCCCAGGAAAGCAGCGCCACCACCCCGGAAGACAGGCAAAGGCCCGTGGCCAGCCCCATCTGAGGAATGCTGGCGTAGAAGGCGCGTTCCTTCTTGCTGGCGTATTCATAGGTCATGAGCACGGCTCCGCCCCATTCGCCGCCGAGTCCGAGCCCCTGGCAAAGACGAAGCGTCTGCAGAATGATGGGAGCGGCTATGCCTATCTGAGCATAGGTGGGTACAAGGCCGATGCCGATGGTGGCGAGCCCCATGATGAGCATGGTAAGCACGAGCATGCTTTTGCGCCCCAGTCTGTCGCCAAAGTGTCCGAAGACGAATCCGCCGAAGGGTCGGGCCAGATAACCGATGGCAAAGGTGCTGTAGGCAAGCAACGTGCCTATGAAAGGATCTTCCGTGGGGAAGTACAGCTTGTTGAAGACGATGCCCGCGACAACGCCGTACAGGAAGAAGTCGTACCATTCAATGGTGGCACCGAGAAGGCTGGCCAGAACAACCTTGCGGATTTCCTTTTTGCTGGGCGCGCTCATAATCATGCTCCTGATGAAGATTAAGGGGAGTTTTCTTGAACAAGGGAAAACTTTATTAAAATTTTAATGAATTTTTTATAAATTTATTCATTAAATTTTTAATAATACTTCCTTTGACGTGCGTTCAACGGTGTTTCTTTTTACGGATATTATTATGATTAATCAAGATGTTTCCCTGTTTTTTCTTAAAACTAAAAATTTAATATTGGAATTCGCCATGTTCGATAGCGGCAAAAACATTTTTTAAAATTTTAACAACTTCGTTTTCCTCGGCCGTTTGACGAAAGCCCGCCTTGCCGTTAGCTTTCTCGTGGAGCACCGACCATGACGACAAAAAAAAGAATCACGCTGGAAGACGTGAGCAGAGCGGCCGGCGTGTCGCTGAGCACCGCTTCCATGATACTCAGCGGACGCCCTGACGTTTCCTTCTCGCCGGAAACCGTGCGCAACGTGCGCCGCACCGCGGACGTTCTGGGCTACCGCGCGCCCGTTCGACGCAGAAGCCGCCCCCTGAGCTCCAGAAAACTCGTGCTCATCGTCAGCCCCAACGTGGGCAACGCCTATTACGCCAACATGGTGCAGGCCATACAGCAATCCGCCGAACAGCACGGCGCGTCCACGCTCATATTCACTACCTACAGAGACGCCGACAAAGAAAAGGAAATCCTCAACATGGCTTTGGAAATGGGCGTCTCCGGCATGGTGTTCGCCATGATGCCCCAGAGCGTGGAACTTCTGGAAAAAGTCAACCGCAGTCTCCCCATCGTGGTCATAGGCGACAGAAACACCAGCCTCAACGTGGACACCGTGGAACTCGACAACTACAGCGCGGGCATGCTGGTCGGCCGCCACATGCTCGGGCTCGGCCACAAGCGCATCGCCTTCATTTCCACTACCCTCAACGCCGCCAACGCCATACGCGTGCGCAGACTCGACGGCGTGCGCGCCGTCTACGCGCAGGAGCCGGACACGTCCGTTCAGGTCTTTGCGCGAGACATCACGCCGCTGGAAGAACTGAACGACATCGGCATTGAACATCGCGTGGGCTATGAGCTCACCATGGAATGTCTGAATCGCGGTTCCGACATTTCCGGCATTGTGGCCGTCAACGACTTCGTCGCCTACGGCGTGCTCGACGCCTTGGAAGAAAAAGGATTGCGCGTGCCCGAAGACTACAGCGTCTGCGGCTTCGACAACCTCTCCGCCTCGAGATTCTGGAACGTGGGCCTCACGTCCGTGGAGCACCACATCGAAGAAAAAGGAAGAAACGCCTTCAACATCCTCTACGAACGCATGACGGGCGACAGCGCGCCCAACAACATCACGCGCGTGGAATTTTCGCACCATCTGCTGGAAAACCGCTCCACCGCGCCCGCGCGCCAAGAGCGGGAAAAACGCTGAGCTCTTTCCCCGACTTTTGCCGACGGAAACGCCTCTCCAAGGAATCCCTATGAACGATACCGCCCAACGCGTGCACGACCTCTACTGGAACAAAAACTGGAATTGCGCCAGAACCACGCTCGCCTGCCTCGGTGAAACCTTCGGCGTCGCCATCGCCGAACAGACGCTTCAGGCCGCCACGGGCATGCACGGAGCGGGAAAATTCCGCGCCCAATGCGGCCTCGTGGAAGGAGCTCTCATGTTTCTCGGCGTCATCGGCGCCGAATCCGAAAAATCGGACAAGGACGTCGAATCGCTCTGCCGCGACTTTGCCGAAATCTTCACGGCCCGCTTCGGCTCCCTGCTCTGCCGGGATCTCAGACCCGGAGGCTTTCTCCCCTCCGATCCTCCTCACGCCTGCGAAACGCTCACCGTTGAGGCCATAACCATGGCGGAACGATATCTGAAAAACGCCGGATTTCCGCCTAAACAACGCTGACCCATCCCACACTCAACGCCACGGAAGGATGCCATGCCCCTGATGAAGCGATTTCTTGTCGGCTGCCTCGCGCTTGTCGCCGCTCTCTTCTGCCAACAGACAACCCTTGCCGCCGACGCCATGAAAATCGGCGTTCTGCCCGCGGCCGACTCCCTTCTTCTTCACGCCGCCAGGGAAGACGGCGTCTTTTCCGCCCACGGGCTCGACGTGGAACTCGTTCCGTTCCAGAGCGCGCTGGAACTCGGCGCGGCCATGCGCGCCGGTTCGCTGGACGGACACTTCGGCGACATCATCAACGTTCTCATGCAGAACGAAAACGGCGCGCCGCAGCTCATCGTGGCCACCACATCCCACTCTTCGCCCAAAGCCCGGTTCTTCGGCCTTGCCGTCAGCCCGCGCTCTTCCGCGCAGACTCTGGAAGAGCTCAAGGGAAAAAGCTGCTCCATAGGCCGCGCCACCATCGTGGATTTCGTGCTGGACGCCCTGCTGGAAAACGAAGGCGCGACCGGTTCGCTGGAAAAACGCGATATCCGCCAGATTCCCGTCCGACTCCAGATGCTGCTTTCCGGCCAGATAGAATCGGCTCTTCTGCCGGAACCGCTGCTCTCTCTGGTGGAAGGGCAGGGAGCCCGCGTGCTCCTCGACGACAGAAAGCTCCGCCTGCCTCTGGCCGTCATCGCCCTGAAAAAACCGGAACGGGCCGACGATCCGGCCTTCGCAGACCGCGCGTCGCGCTTTCGCGCCGCCCTCAAGGAAGAGGCCGACCGCGTCAACGCAGATCCCGACGCCTACAAGACCATGATGCAGAAAGTCGGCCTACTTTCTCCCAAAGCCGCGCCGCACTATGCCATGCTTCGCTTTGAAGATCCCTTCACGCCTCTGGGCTTGCCCTCGGAAGACGATATTCAGAGCTACGCGTCCTGGATGCGGAAAAACCGGCTTCTGAAAAAGGGCGTGCCAGCCCTCGCCGATATCGTTTTTCAGGAAAAGAAATGAACGACGTCAGCGCGGCGGCGCGCGTCGAGACTCTGGGCAAACGTTTCGGACGGCACATGGTGCTGTCCAACATTTCCTTTTCTCTGCCCGCGGGATCGTCGTTGTCCATCATCGGCCCCTCTGGCTGCGGAAAAAGCACGCTGTTGTCCATTATCGCCGGCCTGACCGACGCGAGCGACGGCGGCGTTTCTCTCCCCTCTTCCTGGAAAACCGCCTTCATTCTTCAGGACTACGGACTGTTTCCGTGGAAAACCGTTCGCGACAATCTGGAGCTTCCTCTCCAACTGCGCGGAACGGGGCGCAGGGAACGCTTCGCCGCCGTAACCGACATGCTCAGAGAGCTGGGGCTGGAAGGACTGGAACAACGTTTTCCCGTGCAGCTTTCCGGCGGTCAGAGACAACGCGTGGCCATCGGGCGCGCCCTTATTTCCCGGCCTGATCTGCTGCTCATGGACGAACCCTTCGCCGCGCTCGACGCCATCACCAGAGAGCATCTGCAAAACCTGCTTCTGGACGTGTGGAAACGACGCCGCATGAGCTTCATGCTGGTCACGCACAACGTGGCGGAGGCCGTGTTTCTCGGCCGCTACGTCATGGTTATGGGAGGGAAGCCCGCCACGAAAAAGCTGTGGCTGGACAATCCCTGCTTCGGAGACGCCTCCTGCCGCAACAGCGACGCCTACTTTTCTCTCATCCGCAAGGTTCACGACGCGCTTGAAGACGGCGAGGTCCGCCCTGTTCCGGAGGCGCGCTCATGAAGCCGTTCGACATTCTTTTCCGCTATGCCGTGGCCTTTCTCGCCCTGCTTCTGCTCTGGCAGATCGGGGCCTGGATTCTCGGTCCCTATCTTCTTCCCGCGCCGCTGGAAACCCTTGACGCGTGGGTTCAGTCTCTCAAAGAACCGGTCATGCGCGGACATATTCAAAGCAGCGCGTTCCGCGTGATCTCGGCCATGGCCCTGGCGCTGATCGTCGCCTTTCCTCTGGGCATTCTGCTGGGATATCGGCGACGCATCGATCGTTACGTCTCACCCATGGTCTTTCTTACCTATCCGTTGCCCAAAATCGTGCTGCTGCCCGTCTTTCTCACCCTGTTCGGGTTGGGCGATCTATCCAAAATTCTGATCATCGCCCTGACCACAGGCTATCAGATCCTCGTGGTCACCCGAGACGGCATACGCCAGCTTGACGCCCGTTATCTGGACGCCTTCCGCACGCTGGGCGGCACGCCGGCCCAGCTTGTGCGGCACGTTCTCGTTCCCGCGGCTTTGCCAAGCGCCATGACCGCGCTCAAGGTAAGCAGCGGAACCGCCGTGGCCGTGCTTTTCATGGCGGAATCCTTCGCCACGCAGAGCGGTCTCGGTTTTCTCATCATGGACGCCTGGGGTCGCGGCGATCAGCTCGAAATGTTTTGCGGCATTCTTTCCATGAGTCTGCTCGGACTCGCCGTCTACGAACTCTGCCATATCGCCGAAAGAACTCTCTGCCGCTGGAAAAGACTGGAAAACAGGAGATAACGCTCATGCTTCGTTTTGAATCCGACTACGGGGAAGGCGCGCATCCGCGCGTTCTGGAACTTCTCGCCGCCAGCAATCTGGAACAGACGCCCGGCTACGGAGAAGATCATTACTGCGAGGAAGCCCGCGAACTCATCCGCAAAGCCTGCTCCGCCCCAGACGCCGACGTGCATTTTCTGGTGGGCGGCACGCAGGCGAACTTCGTGGTCATCGAGGCCGCGCTCAAACCCTGGCAGGGTGCGCTCTGCGCCGACAACGGCCATATCAACGTGCATGAAACCGGCGCCGTGGAAGCCACCGGACACAAAGTGCTCCCCCTGCCCGCGCATGACGGTAAAATTTCCGCCGAACAGATTCGTGAAGCCTGCGCCGAGCACTACGCCGACGATTCCCATGAACACATGGTGCAACCCGGACTCGTGTACCTCTCCTCTCCCACGGAATTCGGCACCCTCTACGCCAAAGAGGAGCTTCAGGCCATCAGCCAGGCCTGCCGCGAACTCGGACTGACGCTGTTTGTCGACGGCGCGCGCATGGGATACGGCCTCATGTCCGAGGTCAACGACGTGACGCTGGCCGACTTCGCCGCGCTGTGCGACGTCTTCACCATCGGAGGAACCAAAGTCGGCGCGCTGTTCGGCGAAGCCGTCGTCATCGCCTCGCCCGCGCTGAAAAAGGATTTTCGCTATCTCATGAAACAGAGAGGAGCCATGCTGGCCAAGGGCAGACTGCTGGGCCTTCAGTTTCTGGCTCTGTTCCAGGACAATCTTTACTTCCGCATCGCGAAACGGGCCGACGAGCTGGCCATGAGACTGCGCCAGGCCTTCACGGAGCAAGGATGGCCGTTGCTCTATGATTCCTTCACCAATCAGCAGTTTCCCATCATTCCAGACGACGTTCTCCAACGTCTGAGCGAAACATACTCCTTCAGCTTCTGGCAGAAGACGGACGCCACGCACAGCGCGGTTCGTTTCTGCGCCAGCTGGGCGACGACGGAAGAGGCCGTCAATCAGCTTATCGCCGACCTCTCCAACAACCGAGCGTAAACACCGACGCAGCCCGCGCCGACTTTTCCCTCATAGCGATCCGGAACCGTTTCTCTCGCGGGCTGCGTCGATCAACGTCGCGCGTCGGACCGTCAGTCTTCCCAGAACAGCCTCATGATCTCGTCCGGCACAGGTTTGCCCCGCTTGTTTCCCCACCAGAACGCCAGCAGAGAAATCACGCAGGTTGGCACAATGGCGTGCACGCCGCCGAGCGGCACCTTTGCAACGGAAAGCAGCACAAAAACCGCCACGCCCGCCGCCATGGAACAAAGCGCGCCCACGGCGTTGGCCCGTTTCCAGTACATACCAAGCACGATGGGCCAGAGAAACACGGCTTCCAAACCGCCGAACGCAAACAGATTGATCCAGACAAGAAGATCCGGCGGATCAAAGGATAACAGAAAAACCAGCGCGCCAACGGCCAGCGTGCAACAGAAGCTCATGCGGCCTATCTTTCCGGCCGATATGGCGGAAGCGTTGTTCCCGAGGCGATAACGAATATACAAATCCTTGACGATGGACGCCGAAACCAGCAGCAGCATGGTGTCCACCGTGGACATGATGGCCGCCAGCGGTCCGGCAACAAACACCCCGGCCCAGAACGGCGGCAGAAGCTCCAAAATAAGCGAAGGAATAATCAGATCGCCGGACGTAAGTCCCGGCATGACCGCGCGCCCAAGCACGCCCGCCAAATGCATGAACAGCAGCAAAAATCCGATAATGAGCGTGCCCACAATCATGGCGTCATGCATGGAACGCGAATCCTTGTACCCAAAGCAACGCTGCGTGGTCTGAGGAAGGCCGAGAATGCCGAGCCCCACAAGAATCCAGAAGGAAAACAGCATGGGCGCAGGGATGCCTCCCCCCGCGCCAGACGGAGATATCAGTCCCGGATCCATGCTTTTCAGCGTCTGCACGCACTGCTCCATGCCTCCGCCGGCCCGAACCACGGCAAAAAGAATGACCACCGACGCCACCAGCATGACCACGCCCTGAAGAGCGTCCGTCACCACCACGGCCCGGAAACCGCCCACCGCCGTGTACGCCACCACCGTCACGCCGAACAGAATCAGTCCCGCCTCATAGGGATAACCTGTCACAGCCTGAAACACGCGCGCCCCACCGATGAACTGCGCCACCATGGACGCGGCAAAGAACACAAGCACAGCCACGGAACAAAGAATGACGACAGCGTCGCTCCTGTACCTGGCGTACAAAAAATCCGTAATCGTGACGGCATGGATCCGCCGCCCAACTATGGCGAAACGCTTGCCGAGCACGCCGAGCGTGAGAAAAGTGGTCGGCACCTGAATCATGGCCAGCAGCACCCAGCCGAGCCCCAATTTATAGGCTACGCCCGGCCCGCCCACAAAACTGCTGGCGCTGGTGTAGCTGGCAATGATGGTCATGGCCAGCACGAAACCGCCCATGGTGCGCCCGCCGATAAAATATTCCTCAATGAAACTGCCGCCAGGCCCCTTTTTGGCCTGACGCTGCGCCCATACGGCCAAAAGCAACGTCAGCGCAAGATACCCCACCAGAGGAATAAGAGCGAGGTTCATGCGCCCTCCTTACCGTTGTTTTTTTCGCCTTTGTCCTCTTCAAGAGGAATCTCGACGAAAAAACGTCGGACCACGATCCAAAGAACAAGCGTCATAACCGGATAGCCCAGCACGCAACTATAAAAAAACCACGCCGGCAGTCCGAACACATAGCTGTACTCCTCGGGATCCCCGGAACCGAGCCCGAACGCGAACGCCGTCCACCACACAAAAAAGAATACATAAAGACCCAGCGTGATCAGAGCCTCACGGTCGGCCTGTCGAAACGCTCCACGCATAGTTATCCTCGTACTGCCTCGATAGACGTTGTCAAAACTCCCACGGCTCACGCTTCTCCGACTCTACGATCGCCCTTTCGCCGCCATCCCGCGAAAAGGGACCCGGAAATGTTCTGCCACGCGCTGAACAGGGCTCCCGGCAGCGTCGCCATGGGATTAGCCGCAAAATGGACCGTCGCCAAAGCCACGGCCAGACCGCTGTTCTGCATCCCCACTTCTATGGAAACGGCGGTGCTTCCGGCATAGTTCATGCCGAGGGCGGCGGCCAAAAGCAAACCCAGAAGCAAGCCCGCTCCATTATGCAGAAATACCAATAAAAGCACCAGCAGCCCGCTCTCGGCGATTTTTTCCGCATTTACGGCAATGATGCCGCCCACAATGAGAATAATGCCCATTACCGACACGATCGGGCAAAAATCCGTCACGCCCCGCACCACGCCCCAGGACACGCGACGAAGGACAAGACCAGCCACAACCGGAACAAGAACAATTTTGAGAACGGAAAACACCATGGCCCAAAAAGAAACATCCACGCGACTGCCGGCAAGAAGATATACGAGCAGCGGCGTCGCCACCGGAGCCATCAACGTGGAGCACACCGTCATGGCGACGGAAAGCGCCACATCCCCGCGCGCAAGATAGGTAATAACATTGCTGGCCGTTCCTCCCGGCGCGCATCCAACCAAAATGACGCCAAGAGCCAGATCAGCCGGCAACGAAAACAGACTCGACAAACCCCAGGCAAGCAGCGGCATCATCGTGAACTGGGCCGCGCATCCCGCAAACAAAGCCTTCGGATGCGTCAGCACCGTTCGGAACGCCCCCGTTTCTATGGTGAGCCCCATGCCGAACATGATGACGGCAAGAAACGCGGACGTATGCGGCACCGTCCAAGCAAAAAGAGAAGGAAAGAGATACGCCACCGCAGAGCAGGCAAGAATGATCAGCCCTATCCACCTCACCAGCAGGGCGTTGATTTTCCTTAAAAAAACCATGTGCAACTCCTATGAAAAAGCCGGACCTCAAGAAAGGCCCGGCTCACGTTCGCCAGACGACTGAACGTCACATATCCTCCAGCCTTCCGTGCTTTTCATAACGGCTTACCCGCACGACATGATTGCGCGAATCCACAAACACGACTTTCGGGCGAGAAGCCCGCGCCTCCTCCGGCAACATTAAGGCATAGGACATGATGATAACCCTGTCTCCGGGCTGAACCAGCCGAGCGGCCGCGCCGTTCAGACAAACCACTCCGCTGTCTCTTTCGCCGGTAATGACGTAGGTCTCCAATCTATGCCCGTTTTCCACGTCCACCACCTGCACGCGTTCGTATTCCTGTATCCCAGCCGCTTCCATGAGCTGCTCGTCAACAGTCACGCTTCCCACGTAATCAAGTTCGGCCTGCGTCACCACAGCACGGTGAATCTTGCCTTTCAAAACATTCAACAACATGGCGCTAGCCTTCAAACGTCACATTGTCGATAAGACGCGTCTTGCCGATGTACACCGCCACGGCGCACAGCACCGGTCCCTGAATGCGTTCCACAGGCTGCATGGACACAGCGTCTACGGCTTCCACATAGTCAATGCGGGCAAGCGGTTCGCTTTCAATGCAGGCTCTCATGGCCGCAAGCACCACAGACGCGTTCCGCTCTCCCCGCTCCATCAGGGAACGGGCAAGAAACACGGCTCGGCTCAATACGACCGCAGCTTTGCGTTCCTCAGGATTCAGGTAGGTATTGCGGGAGCTTTTAGCCAGGCCGTCCTCTTCCCGGACAATAGGACAGCCGATGATTTCTATGTCAAAGTTCAGATCGCGCACCATACGACGTATGACCGCCAGCTGCTGGGCGTCTTTCTGGCCGAAATACGCCCTGTCAGGCGCTACAATATGAAAAAGCTTGCTTACCACCGTGCACACGCCGCGAAAATGCGTGGGGCGCGTCTTGCCGCAAAGCCCTTCCGTCAAATGACTCATATCGACAAAGGTGCAAAAGTCAGACGCGTACATATCCTCAGGGCGAGGATGAAAGATCAAATGCGCTCCGGCCGCCTCGCAAAGGCGGGCGTCCGCGTCCAGATCGCGCGGATAACTGTCCAAATCCTCATTGGGCCCAAATTGTATAGGATTCACAAAGTCGCTGACCACTACGCGATCATTTTCCGCAACCGCGCGAAGGATCAAACTTTTATGCCCCTCATGAAGATAACCCATAGTTGGCACAAGACCGACGCTCAAGCCCTGACGACGCCAATCTTTCACCTGTGACCGAACATCGGCCACAGAAGAAACAATATTCATAGATGCTCCTTAAATTTTCAGAATCCTGCCATGCCGCTCCGGCACGCCCATAATGAGGTAAAAACTATGCGAAATGAAAAGGATTCTATAAACGGCAAGTGTAGTCAAAAAAAATACCCCGCGCAACAGGAGACAAACTGGTCGTATCTGGTGAAGCATGACAAAAACGTTTCCCTTCCCGCTGAAACGAAGATCCCCCTTGGAACCAATATCCTGCCCGGACTTCATCATCCCGTCAAATAAGCGACAGTCTCTCCAACGGTGTGCCCGTCTATCATGAAGAATTCCCAGTCCTAAAGACAAAAAAGAGAACGCGTCATAACAAAACCGCGCATTCTCCGACGGAAAATACAGAACGGACAGCAGGTAAATATGCGTCTCAAAATGATGCCGCTTTATCAAAAGAATAAAAGAGGCACGCATCACCGCAGCGTCGAGTCCATCCGCAACGGGCCTCGTACCGGCGGGAGAGCGCGTCATCCCTCCCCCAAAAAGGCGTCTTACGCAAAACCACGAAGCGAGGACGTTATCGCTTCCCCTGGGGATAAAC
>CALUUX010000073.1 GCA_944324085.1 uncultured Mailhella sp.
GTGGATCGGCCGCGACCGTGAGGCCAACACCAACAAGGCCGCCGAACTCGTGCGCATTGCCGTGGAAAAGCTGCGCCGCGACACCCCCCTCCATGCCAAGCAGTTCGACGTGACCAAGCGCGTGCTCGTCATCGGCGGCGGTGTGGCCGGCATCCAGGCCGCTCTCGACGCGGCTGGTTCCGGCATCGGCGTGGTCATGGTGGAGCGTGAAAGCACCATCGGCGGCAAGATGGCCAAGCTCGACAAGACCTTCCCCACCATCGACTGCTCAAGCTGCGTGCTCGCGCCCAAGATGGTGGACGTGGCCCAGAATCCGAACATCACGCTTTACGCCCATTCCGAGGTGGAGAGCATTTCCGGCTTTGTGGGCAACTTCACCGTGAAGATCAGAAAGCGCGCCACCTACGTCGATTGGGACAAGTGCACCGGCTGCGGAACGTGCACCGAAAAGTGCCCCACGAAGAACGTGCCCGACGCCTTCAATGAAGACATCAGCAACTGCCGCGCCATCAACATTCCCTTCCCCCAGGCCATTCCCAAGAAGGCCACCATCAACCCCGACTACTGCCGGAAAATCAAGGAAGGCAAGTGCGGCGTGTGCGCCAAGGTGTGCCCCACCGGCGCCATCGTGTACGACATGGTGGACGAGATCGTGGAAGAAAAGGTGGGCGCCATCATCGCGGCCACCGGTTACGACCTCGTGGACTGGACCGTTTACAAGGAATACGGCGGAGGCGCGTATCCCGACGTCATCACCAGTCTTCAGTACGAGCGCATGATGTCGGCTTCCGGCCCCACCGGCGGTCATATCCATCGTCCTTCCGACGGCATGGAGCCGAAGAACATCGTGTTCATCCAGTGCGTGGGTTCCCGCGACTGCTCCATCGGCCGTCCGTACTGCTCCGGCTTCTGCTGCATGTACACGGCCAAGCAGGCCATCATGACCAAGGATCATCTGCCGGACTGCGAAGCCTTCGTGTTCTACATGGACATCCGCGCTCCGGGCAAGATGTACGACGAGTTCACCCGTCGCGCCCAGGAAGAGTACGGCGTGGAATACATTCGCGGCCGCGTGTCCGCCATTCAGCCTACGGTTCGCTCCGACGGCAAGGTGGGCTACATCGTGCGCGGCGCCGACACGCTGCTCGGAGCCCCCGTTGAGGTTGACGCCGACATGGTGGTTCTCGCCGTGGGCGTTGAAGGCTCGAAGGGCGCCGGAAATCTGGCCGAAAAGCTGCGCATTTCCTACGACCATTACGGATTCTTCATGGAAAGCCATGTGAAGCTGCGTCCCGTGGAAACCAATACCGCCGGCGTGTATCTGGCCGGCGTGTGCCAGGGCCCCAAGGACATTCCCGCTTCCGTGGCGCAGGGCAGCGCGGCGGCCGCCAAGGTCATGGCGCTCTTCTCCAAGCCCAAGCTGGAGAACGATCCGCAGGTGTCTGTGGTGGACGTCAAGCGTTGCGTGGACTGCGGCAAGTGCATTCAGGTATGCCCCTATCAGGCCATTGAAGAAGTGGAGATCCGCGGCCAGAAGAAGGCCCATGTGATCGAAACCGTCTGCCAGGGCTGCGGTCTCTGCACGGCCACCTGCCCGCAGGGCGCCATTCAGGTTGCCCACTTTACCGACAATCAGCTTCTCGCGGAGGTTAACGCCCTATGTCTGTCTTAGCTGGCAAGGAGCTCCGTATCGTAGGATTTCTGTGTAACTGGTGCTCTTACGGCGGCGCCGATACGGCAGGCACCGCCCGCGCCGTCCAGCCTACCGACCTTCGCATCATCCGCGTCCCCTGTTCCGGCCGCGTGAACCCTCTGTTCGTGCTTAAAGCTCTCATCAACGGAGCCGACGGCGTGCTGGTGTCGGGATGTCATCCGCGCGACTGTCACTATTCCGCGGGCAACTACTACGCCCGCCGTCGTCTGGAGCTGCTCAAGGAATTCCTGCCGGTCATCGGCATCAATCCCGACCGATTCGAGTACACATGGGTTTCCGCTTCCGAAGGTCAGCGCTGGAAGGACGTGGTCACCAACTTCACCAACCGCATTCATGCGCTCGGTCCGGCTCCCCGCTGGGAGGACGTGCCCGCCCGCTACGATCGCCCCGAGGAACTCATTGAGTCCATTCGTCCCCTGGGCTGCGGCGCGCATCCCGCGTTGCCTGAACTCAAGCAGGCCATCAAGGACGCGCTCGCCGCAGGTCTCGAAGGCGTGCTCGGCTGGAAGCAGGGCTTCGACGCCATCCACGCCGAACCCGTGTTCATGACCACCCCCGAAGAAGTGGATTCCCTTATCTGGGGGCCCTTCAACGTGCACAATCTCGCCGTGTATCTGCCTCAGTACAAGGGCCGCAAGATCGGTGTGGTGGTCAAGGGCTGCGACAGCAAGGGCGTGGTGGAACTGCTGGCCGAAAATCTTATCTCCCGCGAGGACGTGAAGATTTTCGGCATGGGATGCAACGGCACGGTGAACGTGTCCCGCATCCTGGCCAAGCTCCCCGAAGGCGCGACCATAGAATCCTGCGTGGGGCGCGGCAACAAGATCGTGGTCACCGCGGCCGGTCAGGACTATGAAATGTCCATGGCGGAAATCGCGCAGGACAAGTGCCGTCTCTGCACCAAGCCCAACGCCGTGCTTTCCGACGTGTTCGTGGGCACGCCCACCATCGAGCCCGCGGCTCCGGCCGACGGAAGGCTTCCCGCGCTGCGCTTCCTCGACTCGCTGAGCCTTGAGGAACGCATGGGCTACTGGAAAGGCCAGATGGAACGCTGCATCGCCTGCCACGCCTGCCGCGGAGCCTGCCCCATGTGCGTGTGCCGCGACTACTGCGTGTCCGATACGCGCGATCCCGCGTGGGTCACGCAGGAAGACACCGTGCAGCAGAAGCTGTTCTTCCAGCTTATTCACGCCCAGCATCTCGCCGGTCGCTGCACGGGCTGCGCCGAATGCGAACGCGCCTGCCCCATGGACATTCCCGTGTTCGCGCTCAAGCAGCAGTTTGGCCGCATGATTCAGAAGATCTTCAGCTACGGCGCTGGCCTCGATGTGAACGCCACGCCTCCGCTGCTCACCTATCAGGTGGAAGAACCGACTATCAAGGAGCATGATCTGGCATGAGCAGTCTCCTTTTCGCAACACCGAAAGAGCTGACAGGCTGGCTTGCCAAGCTGGCCTCCGGCTATCGCGTGCTGGCTCCCCGTCAGGAAGGCCCCAGCGTGGTCTATCGTCCCCAGACGGCTGAACAGCTCGCCTCCGCCGATATTGACGCGCTGCTGCGCCGCGCGACGGCTTCTCCCAAGCAGGCCATGCTGCCGCAGTGCGAAACGCTGGTGACCTTCAAGTCCGTCAAGGACGCCGAAGATCCCTCCAAGCTGACCACCACGCTGGAGAATCCCTGTCAGGCCGAACCCACGGTGCTTTTCGGCTGTCGTCCCTGCGACGCCCGCGGCTTCGTAGTGCTTGACCGTCCCTATCTGGAAGGCAAGTTCAAGGATCCGTATTACGGTGCCCGTCGTGAAGCCACGGTCATCGTGACCCAGGCGTGCCCTTCGGCCTTCGCCTCCTGCTTCTGCAACTGGGTGGGGAGCCATCCTTCCGATAAGGAAGGTTCGGATATCCTGTTCACCGCCGTGGAAGGCGGCTTCGTGCTGGAAGTCGTCACGGACAAGGGGCAGGCTCTGGTGGAAGGAGCCGGTTTCGCCGACGCCGCGGACAAGGTCGCGGACGTGGAAGCGGCGCATGCCGCCGCCGCGGCTTCGCTGGCTCCCGCTCCCGAGCTGACCCATGTCATGGAGAAGGTGGCTTCGCGTTTCACCGATACGGAATTCTGGGAAAAGGAAACGGTGAAGTGCCTTTCCTGCGGAGCCTGCACGTACCTGTGCCCCACCTGCCAGTGCTTCACCATTACCGACGAAGGCTCCCAGCTGGACGGCCGTCGTCTGCGCAGCTGGGATTCCTGCATGACGCCGCTCTTCACTCTGGAGACCAGCGGGCACAATCCCCGTCCGTCCAAGGCCGACCGCATGCGCAACCGCGTGAGCCACAAGTTCAGCTTCTATCCTGAACGCTACGACGGCTTCTTCTCCTGCGTGGGCTGCGGCCGCTGCGTGGTAAGCTGCCCCGTGTCGCTGGACATTCGTCACATGGTGAAGGCCGCCGTGGAAGGTTCGTCCCTCACGTTCGACGACGCGGCTCCGGCGGAATCCCCGGCCGTTGAGGCCGTTCCGGCTCCCGAAGCTCCGGCCGTCGCCGAACCCGCGCCCGAAGCGGTCGCGGAGCCTGAACAGGCCGCCGCGCCCAAGGCGCAGAAGCCCGCGCCCAAGGCGGCTCCCCGGGCTTCCTCCAAAAGCAAGGCCAAGAAGAGGTAAGGAGAGAGTATGAGCGAACATAACTGCGGCTGCAGCAAGAATCCTTACCTGCCTGAAGTCGCCACGGTTCTGGAAGTCATCACGGAATCGCCTACCATCAAGTCGTTCCGCGTGCGCTTTGACAATGAAGAGGCCTGGAACAGCTTCACCTACCAGCCCGGTCAGGTGGGGCAGCTTTCCGTGTTCGGCGTGGGCGAGTCCACGTTCGTCATCAATACCCCGCCGTCGTGCAAGGATTACATTCAGTTTTCCGTCATGCGGGCCGGCGAGGTGACCTCCGCCATTCACAAGTTGCAGCCAGGCGACAAGGTGGGCGTGCGCGCTCCTCTGGGAAACTATTTCCCGTATGAGCAGTGGAAGGGCAAGAACATCGTGTTCGTGGGCGGCGGCATAGGCATGGCCCCCATTCGCACCATCATGCTGCATGTCATGGAACACGCTCCCGAGTACGGCAAGCTGAGCCTGCTCTACGGCGCGCGTTCCCCTGAAGACATGGCGTACAAGGCCGATCTGCCCGGATGGCTTGAGAGCGACGTGTTGCACACCACGCTCACCATCGACCGCGAGGCCCCGAACTGGCCGCATCGCGTGGGCATGATTCCCAACGTGCTCAAGGAGCTGGCTCCCAGCCCCGACAACACCATCGCCGTGCTCTGCGGCCCGCCCATCATGATCAAGTTCACGCTGGCGGCGTTCCGCGAACTCGGCTTCAAGGATGAGAACATCATCACCACGCTCGAACGCCGCATGAAGTGCGGCATAGGCATCTGCGGCCGCTGCAATCTCGGCGGCAAGTATGTGTGCCTCGACGGTCCGGTGTTCTCGCAGGCTCAGCTCAACGAGCTGCCTCCGGAAATGTAGCGTTTACGATTCGTGAATAAACAAAGGCCCCTTCTTCGGAAGGGGCCTTTTGCGTCAGGCTTTTGGGGGCCGTTGAAAATGGTTTGTCTGCCGCGCCGTCGGATGAGGAAAGGCCGTGCGGCGGTTATCGCGCGGAGCCTCGGGCGATCTCGTCGAGCAATGTCTGGGAATCGGCGAGTTCAGGACTGGCGTAAAGCTCCAGATCGCAGGGCGGAGCTTCCAGAACGCGGCGCGCGGTCATGTAGTGGCGTCTCCAGTAATCGTCGTCCAGGCGTTCGATGCGCACGCTTGAACCGGCCGACGGGCTGTGGATGAAACTGCCGTCGCCGAGGTAAATGGCGGAATGGCGTCCGTTGGGCGTGTTGGCTATGCGGAAAATGATGATGTCTCCGGGCAGAAGATCTCCCTTGGCGACCTCTTCTCCGGCGCGGGACTGTCTCACGGAGTCGCGCGGAACGGAAACGCCGTGTCTGGCGAACACCCAGTACACGAAACCGGAACAGTCAAAGCCGGATTTGGGCGAAGCCCCGCCGCTTCTGTAGCGAACGCCCAGGTGCTGTCGGGCAATGTCGGCCACGTTTTCCCCGAGGGACATGACGGTGGGGCAGAGATTGGCTCTGTACAGCGTTGCCGGCGTGTTGGGGCCGGGCAGCGTGCCGTTGGCGGCGGCGACGTCGAGGGAAGGCTGCGTCTGAGGCGCCGGCAAAACTTCCCCGTTGGCGCGGGGCTGACAGGCGCACAGCGAGGAGATCGCGACGCCCGCGCATACCAGAAGGGAAAGAATTCGGAAGGAAAAAGGCATGAACGCTCCTGTCGCGCCGTAAAGAACGAGAGAAGGATGAAATCGACGCGCGGAAAAGAGATTGTGTGAAGGATGTCTCAAGGGTGCCCCTGAAGTCCGGCGATGTCAAGCCGGCGATCCGGACGCCATGGGGACGTCGGCGCAGCGTAGCGGCGATTCCGGCGACGCGGCAATGATTTTTTTTGAGCGCGAGGTCATTTGAACCAGCCCCGCTTGAAAAAGAAGAGGAGCAGGGCGGCGGTGATGGCGCCCATGAGTCCGAGCACCGCGAAATAGCCGTACTTCCATTCCAGTTCCGGCATGAAATGGAAGTTCATGCCGTAGATGCCGGCGATGACGCTGAGGGGCATGCAGAGCGACGTGAGCACGGTGAGCACGCGCAGACGGTAGTCCGTTTTGCGCTGAGCGTGGAGAAGGCAATCGTTATGCAGGTCGCGCAGACGGATTTCCAGCTGATCCTGACTGCGGACCACATGGTTCTGACTGTCCATGATGTCCCGCAGTTCCGCTTTCAGGTGACTGAAAGGAACGCTTTGCGTTTGCAGGCTTTGAAGCACGCTCATGCAGTAGAGCTGGTCTTCGAACTGCGAGTAAAGGCGGCCGACGCAGCGACGAATGGCGATGAGTTCGTCCTGGCCGATATTGTCCGGTTCGTCGTAGATTCTGTCGGCCAGAGCTTCCACGGCGGAGCGCGCGGTCATGTACTGTCGGGTGCTGATGTCCGTGCAGATATCCATGATGAAGAGCAGCAGAGCCTGGCTGGAGGGTTCGGAAAGTTCGTTGCCGTTTTCCAGACGCTGAAGCGCGCGGTCGAAGAGCGGGGTTTCCGGCGCACCTATGCTGATGAGCGTTCCCTTCATGCACAGAAGCATCACATACGCGGCGCGCGGACTGTTCCATTGCGCGCGCAGAGGAAAGCGCAGAAACACGCAGCCGCCGGAAACGTCCACGTCGGGGAAGTTGACGGAACGCGAGCAGGTCGTCACGACTTCGGCGTCCACGTGCAGACCGCGCAGGTACGCGCTGAGCCGTTGCAGCTCCTCGTCGGATTCTTCCAGGCGTATGTCGTGCCAGACAAGAATGTCGTCGCCGCCGGGAGGCGTTTTTTTGAGCCATCGCCAGTCGCGCGCGGTGAGATGATAGTGGCGTATTTCCATAGGGATAGATTACCATGAAAGAGTATGGCTGAAAAGAAGCGGCCTGTGAGAATGTGCCGTTTTCCGCGTCGTTGAGACGAAAAGACCCGCGGCGACGCGCGGGCCTTTTGTCTCAGCGCAAGAAGATTCAGAGTCCGGCTTCGGAAAGCCAGGCGTCGAAGTCAACGCGGCCTCTGTCGGCCATTTCGGTCTTGCGGGCCTTTTTCTTGGCGCGCTCCTCAAGTTCCGGCATGAGGCCGAAGTGAACGTTGGAAGGCGTGAACTGTTTGGCAGGCGCGCGCAGGTGATGCATGAGCGCGCCGAGCGCGGTCGTCTGCGGCGGAAGGGGAAGTTCTTTGCCGTGGGCGCGGGCGGCAAGCAGAATCCCGAGCCAGAGCCCGCAGGCGGCGGATTCCACATAGCCTTCCACGCCGGTGATCTGACCGGCGAGATGGACGTTCGGCCGTTTTTTCAGCGAGAGATCGGGATTCAGACATTCCGGCGCGTTGACGTAGGTGTTGCGGTGCACGCTGCCGAAACGCAGAAATTCCGCGTGGGCGAGACCTGGCACCAGACGGAACACGCGATCCTGCGCGCCGTAGGTCATTTTTGTCTGGCATCCCACGAGGTTGAAGGATGTGCGCTCCGCGTTTTCGGCACGCAGCTGGAGCAGCGCGTAGGGGCGGCGGCCCGTGCGCGGATCGGTGAATCCTACGGGTTTGAGCGGACCGAAGGTGAGTGTGCGCTCGCCGCGGTCGGCCAATGCTTCGATGGGCATGCAGCCTTCGAAATGTATTTCTTTTTCAAAGTCGTGGGCGGGAACGCGTTCGGCGTCGCGCAGGGCCTCGTAAAAGGCCGTGTATTCGGCTCGGGTCATGGGACAGTTCAGATAGTCGCCGTTGTCCGCGGCGTTGGGATCGACCATGGTTTCCATGGGCTTTTCCAGGAAGGGCGCGTCGTCGGAGTAGGGAGGCGGGGCGTCGTTGCCGTAGCGAGAACCGCGAAAGGCGATGGTCATGTCCACGGAGTCCGCCCGCACGATGGGGGCTATGGCGTCGTAGAAATACAGCCGGGTCTTTTCGCCTTCGGAGGAAATGGCGTCGGCGAGCGAGGAGGCGAGATTTTCCGAAACCAGCGGACCGGCCGCCACGATGACGGTTTTTCCTTCCAGGGCCGGATCGTCCAGGGAGGGAATCTGGCGTCGGATCAGCGTGATGAGAGGTTCTTCTTCCACCAGTCTCGTCAGAGCCTGGCTGAAGAGCGAGCGATCCACAGCGAGAGCCTTGCCCGCGGGAACGGAGCAGCGTTCGGCGACGGTCATGGTCGCGCTGCCGAGTTTGCGCATTTCCTGTTTGAGAAGACCCACGCCCGAACCCTGCGCGTCGTTGGAGCGGAAGGAATTGGAACAGACCAACTCGCCGAGAAGCGGACTGACGTGGGCCGGCGAGAAGACTTCCGGCTTTTGTTCATAAAGCTCGCAGGGCAGTCCGGCGCGCGCGAGGGCCAGCGCGCATTCGCAGCCGGCGAGCCCGCCGCCGATGATGGCGAAGGCGGGCGTTGATATAGTATCCATGACGACTCCGTATCAGAGAAAGGGCGGTATTTCGCCGTTGAAAAAAAGCGCGTTCGATCCGCGCCGTTCAACCTTACTGAAAGACGGAGGGGAAGTCACTCTTTTATGTCCGGGACGGAAAACGCCTTTTTTCACCAGAAAAATACCGGTATGCGCTTGACAGGGCATAGCGGCACTTTTTATGACCTTATATAAGGATTCACTGAATAGATGCAGGGGGCCTCGCGCCCTTTTTGCGTCCAAGAGCAATTCAAACCCTAGTGGAGATTCGTATGTCCATAGCTTTGGAGAACCAACGCACCTACGCCCTTGTCGGCACCGGTGGCTGCGGTAAGACTTCCCTGGCAGAAATGCTGCTTTTTCAGGCTGGAATTATCAATCGTCTTGGCGCCATAGAAGAAGGCACCACGGCTCTGGACTACGAACCCGAAGAGATCAAGCGTCGCGGCTCCATTCAGCCGGGTTTCGCCACCTTTGACTGGAAGGGATACCGCCATAACCTCATCGACATTCCCGGCGACTCCAACTTCTCCGGCGACATGGAATGGCTTCTCGCCGCGGTGGACAGCGCGGTCATCGTGGTGGACGCCGTGGACGGCGTTCGTCCGCAGATGCGCCGCATGTGGAAGAGCGTCAAGGCGGCCGGCCTGCCCGCCATTGCCGTGGTCACCAAGATGGATCGCGAACGCGCCGATTTCGACGCCGCGCTCAACAGCCTGACCACGCATCTGGGCGTTCGTCCCGTGGTGTTCTATATTCCGATTCTGGAGAACGGCGAATTTATCGGACTCGTGGACGTGTTCGCGAGCAAGGCGTACCGCTTCCTTGAAAACGGCGAGACCGAGGAAATGCCCATTCCGGCAGATCTGGAAGACGAAGTCCTGCTGCTGCGCGACACTTCCGTGGAAAATATCGCGTCGTCCGGCGCAGACCTTATGAACCGGTATCTGGAAGAAGGCTCCCTGTCTGACGAAGACATCACCCTCGGCCTGCGCAAGGGCGTGCTTTCCGGCGAAATCGTGGCCGTGCTGCCCGCCTCCGCCATGCAGAACCGCGGGGGCCGTCGTCTGCTCAACCAGGTGAACAACCTGCTGGCGTCGCCGCTTGACCGTCCCGCCACGCTTGGTTCCGACGGTTCCGAACGCGCCGCCGATCCCGAAGCTCCGGCCGCCTGCCTTGTGTTCCGTTCGCTGAACGACGCGTTCTCCGGTCAGGTGAACATGCTCCGCGTGATTTCCGGCACTATTTCTTCCGACTCCACGCTGAAGAACATGCGCACCGGCGACATGGAACGCCTGGGCTCGCTGGTGTACGTCAACGGCAAGACGCAGACCGCCTGCAAGGATACGCTCGGCCCCGGTTCCATCGTGGGCGTGACCAAGCTCAAGAGCACCCGCACCGGCGACACGCTGTGCGATGAAAAAGCTCCCTTTGAAGTGGAACTGCCCAAGCTGCCGCCTCAGCTCATCACCTTCGCTCTCGCGCCCAAGCAGAAGGGCGACGAAGACAAGGTGTTCGCCGCCGTGCAGAAGCTGCTTGATGAAGACGTGACCCTCAAGCTCGGCCGCGACGAGGAAACGTCCGATATTCTGCTTTCCGGCATGGGCCAGCTGCATATCGAAATTTCCGTGGAAAAGGCGCGTCGTCGTTCCAAGGTCGGCATCGTGCTCAAAACGCCCAAGGTGCCGTATCGCGAAACCGTGCGCGGCAAGGTGCAGGTGCAGGGGCGTCATAAGAAGCAGTCCGGCGGCCGCGGACAGTTCGGCGACTGCTGGATCGAAATGGAAGGCGCGCCTCGCGGTTCCGGCTACACCTTTGAAGACGCCATCGTGGGCGGCGTCATTCCTCGTCAGTACATTCCCGCCATTGATAAGGGCATTCAGGAAAGCGCGGCCCGCGGTTATCTGGCCGGCTGCCCCGTGGTGGACTTCAAGGTGCGCGTGTACGACGGCTCCTACCACACCGTTGACTCCTCGGAAATGGCGTTCAAAATGGCCGGTTCCATCGCGTTCAAGGCGGCCATGTCTCAGCTCAAGGTCGTGCTTCTTGAACCCATCGTGCAGATGACCGTGACCATTCCCGACGAATACATGGGCGACGTCATCGGCGATCTGTCTTCCCGCCGCGGCAAGGTGCTCGGTTCCGACTCTCAGGGCGGCGTCACCGAACTCAAGGCCAACGTGCCCATGCGCGAAGTGCTTCGCTACGCGCCCGATCTGCGCAGCATGACCGGCGGTCAGGGCGTGTTCACCATGGAATTCGACCACTACGAGGAAGCCCCTCAGCCTGTGGTGGATAAGGTCGTGGCCGCGCATCAGGCCGCCAAGGCCGGCGAATAGCGAATAACGGGGGAGCGTTCTCCTCAACGAAAAAGGCGGCGTCATTCCGGAGTTTTCGGATATGGCGTCGCCTTTTTGCGTGCTTTGGGAAAAACGTCGGTCGCGTCGTTGCGGCGTGTTGGCGAAGGCGTTCAGTCCTGTTCCGCCATGGCCATGATGTGGCGGAAGAACGGTTCCTCCACCGGCTGAACGGAGAGCCGGCTGCCGCGCTTGAGCAGTTCCATGCCTTCGAGTTCCGGCTGCTTGCGCAGTTCTTCCAGCGGGATGGGATGCGCGAAGCGTCGCACGAGTTTTACGTCCACCATGTACCAGCGAGGATTGTCGGGCGTGGCCTTTTCGTCAAAGTGACGGTTTTTCGGATCCTGCGCGGTATGGTCGGGATAGGCCTCCCGCGTCACTTCCACAAGAGCTACGATTTCCGGTTTCTTGCCGCTGTGATAGAAAAAGCCGAGATCGCCTTTTTTCATGGATCGCATGAGATTGCGGGCCTGATAGTTGCGAACTCCGTCCCATGACGTGGTGGAGTCCGGCGAAAAGATGAGGTCGTCCAGAGAAAAACAGCCAGGTTCCGTTTTGAAAAGCCAGTATTGCATGGAATATCCTTTGCGAGAAGAAAAACGTTGCGTTCCGTTTTGGTATACGATCGGCCGTCGGGTATGACAAGGGACCATGCGTCGCGTTTTCCGATAAGGAAAGGGCCGGCCGATCCGCCGACGCGACGGAAAAGTCCGGCGTGACGCGTTGTTCGTGGACGTTCGTGGGCAAATAGTGGGCCTGAAGGGCGTTCATAAAATTAAACATAATGTATTTCAGAGTGTTATCAATATCAACGTTGACACTCTCCAGCCGTGGATGCTATGCAGGACAAAAGGGCTTGCGCCCGACGCATGATGTTGAGCATGGAGTTGTCATGGCCACAGCGATGAATGAATTGGAGAAAATTGCGCTGCATCTGGAAAATGGAGCCGATCTTACGTTTTACGGACGACTGTTTTCCGAGGCCGTGTGGTACGATGAAGACAGCGGCGTGCTGACGCATCAGAAACTTTATGTCACCGATCAGAACGAGCAGGTGTACGTTATTCAGAAAGGCAGCGGGGCGAAGAATCTTTGCCGGGCGTATCGTGTGTCCGTGCACGGCGAGCGTTGCGTGATCTATAACGGACGTTATTCCATGGAGATTCCTCTCGATCTTCTTCTGCTTGCCGTTCGTTCGTTGTGCGGTATGGAAGACGGCGCGGCTCTGGAACAGGCGGAAGAGATTCTTCGCGCCGCCAACTGCTGAACGCTGTTCGGTCTCTGCCCGCGTGGGCGTCGTGGGCGACCTTGCGACGGGGCCGCCTTTTTCATTTTGAACTCAGGAAAACGCATATAAGGAAAATGTATGAACAGCCACGGATTTACCCTTGTGAGGGAAGAGGAACTGCGCGAAGCCGGCGGCCGCGTCCGTTTCTGGAAGCACGACGTCACCGGCGCGGAGCTGCTGTCCGTCTGCAATAACGATGAAAACAAGTCCTTCGGCGTGAGTTTTCGCACGCCGCCCAAAGATTCCACGGGCGTGGCCCATATTCTGGAACACTCCGTGCTTTGCGGTTCCGCCAAGTATCCGGTGAAGGAACCTTTCGTGGAACTTTTGAAGAGTTCCCTCCAGACGTTTCTCAATGCGCTCACCTTTCCGGACAAGACCTGTTATCCCGTGGCGAGCTGCAATCTTCAGGATTTTTACAATCTGATTGACGTGTACCTCGACGCCGTGTTTCATCCCCGCATCGACGAGAACGTGCTTCGCCAGGAAGGCTGGCATATCGAGGCCGACGGGCCCGACGCGCCCTGGCAGTTCAAGGGCGTGGTGTTCAACGAAATGAAGGGCGTGTACTCCTCGCCGGATTCCGTGCTCATGGAAGAGTGCCAGCACGCGGTTTTCCCGAACATGCTCTACAGCCTTGATTCCGGCGGCGATCCCGCGGTGATCCCCACGCTGACGTTTGAAGCCTTTCGTGAGTTTCACGCGAGTTACTATCATCCGTCCAACGCGCGATTCTTCTTCTGGGGCGACGATCCCGAAGACGCGCGTCTGGCCCGCGTGGCCGAGGTGATCGCGCCTTATTGGAAGCGCGAGGTTCGTTCCGAAGTGCCGCTTCAGCCGCGTCTTTCGTCGCCGCGTCTGCTGGAAATTCCCTACGCCGCGCCCGACGGGGAGGACGCCGACAAGGCGCATGTGGCCGTGAACTGGCTGTTGTGCGAATCGCGCGAAACGGAAGAAATGTTCGTGCTCAACATGCTTGAGCATATTATTTCCGGACTGCCCGGGTCGCCGTTGCGCAAGGCTCTTATGGATTCCGGTCTGGGCGAGGACATTTCCGGATGCGGTCTGGAGGGAGACTTGCGTCAGGCGTATTTTTCCATGGGATTGCGTTCCATTGATCCGAAGGACGCGTCGGAAGTGGAACGCGTCATGATGGATTCCCTGGCTGATATGGCGGAAAACGGCGTGCCCGCGCCGGCCGTGGAAGCCGCGCTCAATTCTCTGGAATTTATGTTGCGCGAGAACAACACCGGTTCGTTTCCGAGAGGGCTTGCGGCCATGTTCCGCAGCCTGTCCGACTGGCTGTACGACGGCGACGCCTTTGCGCCGCTGGCCTGGGAAAAGCCGCTGGCTTCCATCAAGCGGCGTCTGGCCGCCGGAGAGCCTGTGTTTGAAAACGCCATCCGCCGCTGGTTTTTGGACAATCCCCATCGCGTCACGGTGCTGCTTTTGCCCGACGCGGGGCTTGCCGCCGCGCGTCAGGCCGAAGAAGACGCCAGACTCGCCGCTTTGCGCGCGGGCATGAGCGAAGAAGAACGCGAGAACGTGGTCAAGGTGGCGGCCGAGCTTCGCTTCGCCCAGCAGACGCCCGATTCTCAGGAGGCTCTGGACACCGTTCCGAGCCTGACCAAGAAGGATCTGCCCGTGGAAAACGCCGTTATTCCCTGCGTGGCGGAAAAGGACGGCGAGCTTGACGTGGTGACGCACGAGCTGGACACCATGGGCATTTTGTACGCGGGACTGGCGTTCGATCTCGCCGCTGTGCCGTCGCGTCTTCTTCCGCTGGTGCCTCTGTACGCCCGCGCGCTTACCGAACTCGGCACGAAGCGCAGCGACTACGTCAGCCTCGGCTTTGAGATCTCGGCGCAGACCGGCAGTCTGGGCGCGGGAGCGGTCATTCTTCCCCGCGCGTCCGACGCCGCTCCGGTATCCTTCCTGTCCGTTTCCGGCAAGTGCACGGCCGACAAGGTGGAGCGCATGGCCGCGCTCATGCGTGAGATTCTTGAGGAGCCGGATTTCGACAACCGGGAGCGTTTCACGCAGATGGCGCTTGAGGAAAAGGCCCGCATGGAGCAGGCCGCCGTGCCTTCTGGTCACACGCTGGTGAATACCCGTCTGAACGGCAGGCTTTCCACGGTCGGTCGCATGGCGGAAGAAATGAACGGCGTGAACGCGCTTTTCTACGTGCGCGAACTCATCCGTCGTCTGGAAACGGAATGGGACCGCGTGCGCGAGGATCTCGTCGCGCTGCACGCGTGCGTCATCCGTCGAAACGGCGTGAAGCTCGACATGACGGCCGACGCCGCGTTGTTGCGCGCGGCGCGCGGTCCTCTGGAGGAACTGGTCTCCGCGTTGCCGTCGCGCCCCGCGTCGGCGCTTGTCGTGGAGCTGGACGCGCTTCCCGGAGCCGAGCTTTTGAGCATTCCCGCGCAGGTCAACTATGTGGGGCTCGGCTTGAGCTTCAAGGGAACCGGATATCGCTATCATGGTTCGCAGGCCGTTATTTTACGGCATCTGCGCATGGGGTATCTGTGGGATCGCGTGCGCGTGCAGGGGGGAGCCTACGGTTGTTTTGCCAGATACGGGCGCGCCACGGAAGCCTTTACCTTCGCCTCCTATCGGGATCCCAACGTGGAGAACACGCTGCGCGTGTACCGTGAGACCGCGGATTACCTGGGCAATCTGTCGTTGTCCGAAGCCGACGTCACCCGCGCGGTGGTGGGGGCCATCGGCGACGTGGACGCCTACATGTTGCCCGGAGCGAAGGGCGCGACGTCGTTTTCCCGCTGGATGACCGGCGAGACGGACGAGCGGCGCCAGCGCGTCCGTGAGGAAATTCTTTCCACGAAACTTTCCGATTTTCACGATTTCGCCCCGTACATGGCCGCCGCTCTGGAAAAGGCGGTGCCCTGCGTTCTCGGCGGCGCCGACGCCGAGGCCGTGGCCGAGGCGGAAGGTTGGAGCAAAACTCGCGTTCTGTAACCGCGCGCTGAAGGATATGCCATGAAGAGTGAAAAGACGCGCGGCGTCATGTTGACCAGTTCTGCGATTATTTTAAGCGTTTTTACCTTTGTCGTCGGTTTTGCCTGCGGGAAGATGTTCGCGGAGACCAGATCTCTGAGGACTGAGTCTCCCGCCGTCGCGCCCGTTTCCGCGCCCGCGCAGCCGGCCGTGAGCGCGGACGCGCAGGCGGAGCACATCCGTCATTTGCGTGAAGAGGCCTTGAGTCGGCCGGACAGCGCCGAAGCCTGGACAAAACTCGGCAACGCATGCTTCGACGCCGGAGATCCCGACGGAGCCATTGACGCCTATCAGGCGTCGCTGAACATCGAGCCGGGCAACGCCGACGTGAGAACCGACATGGGCAGCATGTATCGTATGAGGGGAGAAGCCGCGAAGGCCGTGGAATGTTACGATCAGGCGTTGCGGGACAGCCCCGGCCATCGGAACGCCATTTTCAACAAGGGCGTGACCATGATGCTTGATCTGGAACAGCCGGAGCGTGCCGTAGCCTTCTGGCAGTCCGTGCTGAAGGACAATCCCGGTCTTACGTTGTCCAGCGGCGCGGAGTTACGCCGCATCATGCCTGAAATCGTGGTGGACGCCGCGCTTCAGCTGGAAGCGCGCGGTCGGAAGGAAGCGGCTTTGCGGGCCTACAGAGAGGCTCTGAAGCTCGACGATTCCTCCGCGCCCGCGCTGGTGCACGGCGCGTGGCTTCTGGAAGGCATGGGACGTTCCGATGAGGCTCTGCCGCTGTGGAAGCGCGTTCTGGAACTTCATCCCGACGCCACCGACCCGGCGGGCAAGCCAGTCCGCGATCGCGTTGGGAAGTAATCATACGGGATTGTCATGTTTCCGTTTTCTTTTTTTCATTCTCGCGTCGTGGCGACGCTGTTGACGCTTCTTATCCTGTCTTTTTCGTGTCTGGCCTACGCGGCTGAAACGGAAAACGCCGTTATTGTGGAGCCCGCGCCGTCCGTGACGGTGCCCGAACCCGTGACCATCAGGGCTGAGCCTCAGCCCATGGCTCCCCCGCCGGTGGAGAAGCGTTCGTCCGCCGTCAGGGTGAGCGTGCGTTCCGCGCTTTCCATGTGGCTGGACGAGAGCGGCGGGCTCGACCAGTCCGCCGTGGTCGAAAAGTTCGGGGACTTTGTTCCCTTCGCCGTGAGCCCGCTCTCGCGGGAGACCGGAACGTTGTGGCTGCGTCTGGATCTTTCGGACGTGAAGGACGCCGCGCCGCATACGCTGTGGCTTGATCTTGGCTCGCAGATACCGGCGGGCGTTTCCGCGTGGATCACGGCCGACGGCAGAAACTGGCGGAGTCTGCGCGCCGAGGCTCCCGGCGTCTACGATCTGCTTTCCGCGGGGCGTAAGGGACAGGTGCTTCTGCGCATGGACGGTCTGCCCGGGTTATGGTTTCGTCCGGCGTTGTGTTCGCCGCACGCCGTGATGACGTCTCCCGACAGATTGGGGCATTTGTTTTCACTGGCCTCGCTGGCGCTTTTCGGCGCGCTTTGCCTGCTGCTCAGCGTGACGGAGCGGGGCGAAGGTCGTTTCTGGATCGGCCTTCTCGCCTTTGCCGCCATGGCGCAGATGCTGTGGAGCGTGCCGTCCACGCCGTCGGGAGCCATGAAAACGGGAGCTTTTCCCGGTATTTTCGCCGCGGGCGTGGCTTTGTTCATGCTTCCCCACGCGGGGCGGGTGCTCATGCGTACCCGCGTGGCGTCGCCGTTTGTGGACACGCTGTTTCTTCTGTTCGCGTTGCCCGGAGCCTGCGCGGCCATTGTTCCGCTCCTGCCGGGCATGGCGTGGATAGCGAGGCTTCTGCCCTTGTGGCCGCTGGCCGCCTTGCTTTGTCTTCCGCCCGCGCTGCTTCTGCTTTTCCGCGGAGTGCAGGGAAGCGGTCCCTTTACGCTGGCCTGTCTGGCCATGGGCGGAGGATCCGTGGCGTCGCTCTGGGGCGTGATTCACGGTCTGGAAAGCCCGTGGTGGGTTCTCGCCGCGCAGGCGGGACAGGCGGCTGGTCTGCTGTTCCTGTCCTCCGCCGCTCCACACAGGGAGGTTGCGTCTCCCGCGCCGGAACTGGCGCTGGACGCGCCCCCGCGCCGCGCCGCGGAATCGAGGGCCAATACCTACAAGGACAATAGTCTGGCCGCGCTTCGCCGGGCCTTCCGCGGCACGGTGGAAGAGCTTTTTGACGAGGCGTGCAGGCTGGATCTTGCGCTTTCCCGCGCCGGCGTGGACAAGGACAAGATGGACATCATGAGTCATGCCGACGCCATGGTGGCCGCCGCGCGCAGACTTTCAGAGAGCGCGCTGGATCTGCCCGCCGGAGCGACGCTGCCTGACGCCTCCCGGCAGGTGTTTGAGCTGCGCCAGGTTATCCAGAAAGCCTTTGCGTCCGTGTTTGACGAGGCGGAGAAAAAAGGACTGGGACTGGCGTGGTACGTCGCGCCGCAGCTTGGACAGAAGTTCAAGGGAGACGCGTCTCGGCTTACCGCGTTGTTGACCCTGCTGCTGGCGGACTCCGTTCGCGCGTCGTCCCGCGGCGCGGTGAGTCTTCATGTGCGGCGTTCGGCGGACAGCACGCATCCCGGCCATCTTCAGTTCACGATTTCCGACAACGGCGAAGCGTTGCCCCCTCGTGGCAGGCAGAGCGCGCTGCTGTCCAGGGCGTGGGAGCTGGCCGCCGCTCACGGCGGCGATCTGTTCGTCGACAGCACGCCGCAGGGCATGGAACTTTCCTTCAGCATGGAGTGCGCGGCCATGGAGGCAGACGGCGTGACGGAACGCTCCATGCCTTCGACCGACGGCGGCGAGACGGCCGGGGAAGAAACGCCGCTCATCATCCTTGCCGCCGCTGACGGCCTGAGCCGTCAGATGTGCGTCCATTATCTGGACGGCATGGGATTCCGCTTATGGGAAGCCCGCGACGCGGAGGAGGCCGCCGCTCTTTATTCTTCCTCGCCGGCCGCGCTGGTCGTCTTTGACGGCAGTCTCGGAGAGGAAGATATGGTTCAGGGACTTGCCGCCATACGGATGTTCGAGGGCGAGCAGTCTTTGCCCGCCGCGCCGTTCCTGCTGCTCGCCAGAGACGATATGCAGGCCGAGCGCATGGCCAAGGCGGGCTGCGATGAAGCTCTTCTTCTGCCCGTGGTCCGCAAGGATCTTCGGGCCATGGTCCGGTGGCTGATTTCTCCCACGACGGCGAGACCCGTGCTGAGCGCGCAGCGCGTCACGCTGGCGGCCGTGCTTGCCGGAGCCCATTCCGGTCGCGCCGGCATGCAGCCCAAAAGCGCGCGCCGTAACGTCGCCCTCGCGCCGTCCGCTCCCGACGAATCCGTGAAGGAAAACAAGGCTGCGGAAGTTCCGGCCTCATCGGAAGAAACTCGTCGACCGGAAACGTCGGAACGCGCGCTTACTCTGGATGGAAACGAATCGGCGACGCCGGAACGGAAGAGCTGGTTTTCGTCCTTGTTCCATGGGCGCGAGCGCGTCGGCGTTCCCCTTGAGGTTGTGGGAGGCGAGGCGGCTTCCGAAGGAGAAAAGCGGAAGAAAGTCGTGGAGATGACGCCAGAAATCGGGCCGACGCCGGAAGAAAAGGCGTCGGACGGCGACATCGTGGAGCTTCTCACGGAAGAGGTTCTGGTGGAAGAGAGCGGCGTTCATGACCTGACGGAGGAGGACAGGCTGCCTTCTTCGGAAGAGCGGCGGGAAGAGACGGAAGAGCTCATTGAGCTTGAACCTGATTTCATTCATGCCGAAGAGCAGGACAAGAAATCGGCGGTCGAGCCCCAGGTTGCGGACGCGGCGGAAGACGCGGGGGACGACGAGCCCCTGGAGACGCCGGGAGAGCGCGTCAGCGAGGGGGTGAATCGCATCTCCGACGCGCTCATCCGGGGCGACGCGCAGGCCATTCGGCAGGCTTCCCGCGAGTTGTCCGCCATAGCGGACAGGTACGGCATGCGTACGTTGGCGGATATGGCGAGATGTTTCCGGGCGGCTTGGGAAGAAGGCGATGTGGAAGCGGCCGCGCAGATTGTGGAAGAAATGAGAGCCGAGTCCGCCCGTCTGTGAAAGGCTGATTTGACCGGTTTTTTTTCATGAGGGAATGCTTGCAAGTTTGAGGGAAAGCACTTATATTAAAGCCATGTTTAGGCGGCATTCCGCCTCGGACACAGAAACACAGGAGGCAATATGCCAAAGCTGCAGAAGATTATATGTGCGTTGGACCTTTCCGAGCACAGCAAGACAGTGGCAGAATACGCCTGCATGCTTGCCAAGGCCATGCATGCCAGCATTGTGGCCGTGTACGCCGCTCCTACGCTGACGCAGTACACCGGCTTCCATGTACCGCCGAACACCATTGACAGTTTCGTGGGTGAAATCGTTTCCGGCGCGGAAAAGGCCATGGCGCAGTTTGTGTCTGAAAACTTTGAAGGCGTGGAAACCAAGGCGGAAGTCGTGGTCGGCTACGCCGCCGAGGAAATTCTTGAAATCGCCGCCAAGGAAGAGGCCGACCTCATCGTCATGGGCACCCATGGCCGCAAGGGCATCGACCGCATCCTGTTCGGCTCCGTCGCGGAACGGGTCGTGAAGAATTCTCATCTTCCCGTGCTGACCATTCGTCCTTCCGACAACTATACCGGCGGCGCGATGTACAAGGATTAACGCGTTCCTATGTGAGTAGAACCAGGGCTTTCCTTTTTACGGCGTTGTCCGTGGGAAAGCCCTTTTTATTGCTTTTTCCCTTTTAAGGTGTTTGCCATGACTGCTTCCTTCACCTCGTTCAATGACGTCCGTCCTGAAGTGGCGGCTTTCGAATCCTATGAACCCGGCCTCAGCATCGCGGAAATCGCCGAACGCTACGGGCTTTCCCGCGTCATCAAAATGGCCAGCAACGAGAATCCGCTGGGCGTGTCTCCCCGCGTGCGGGAAGTGATCGCCGGTTGCGCCGGGGAGGCGTTCCGCTATCCGCAGTCGGGCAACCCGAGACTTGTGAAGGCTCTGGCTTCGTATTACGGCGTGGACGCCGGCCGTATTTTCGTGGGCAACGGCTCCGATGAAGTCATTGATCTGTTGTTCCGCGTGCGCGCCATTCCCGGCGTGCATAACGCGGCGGTGTTCCGTCCCTGTTTCGGCTTGTATCCCACGCAGGCCCAAATGGCGGGCGTGGAACTGCGCCAGGTGCCGTTGAAGCCGGATTTCACCTTTGATTTCGACGGGCTGCTGAAAGTCATTGACGAAAACACCACGCTGGTCATCGTTACGTCTCCCGACAATCCTTCGGGACGCGTCGCTTCCATCGAGGATCTGGAAGCCTTGGCCCGCGCGCTGCCGCCGGCCTGTCTTCTCGTGGTGGATGAAGCCTACATTGAGTTCGCCGGCGAGGAACATTCGCTGCTTTCGCGCCTGAACGACTACCCCAACGTGGCAATCATGCGCACGTTTTCCAAGGTGTATGGGCTGGCTGGGCTGCGCATCGGCTACGCCATTCTTCCGCCCGCCATCGCCGATTACATGTGGCGCGTCCGTCTGCCGTTCTCGCTCAACATTCTGGCCGAAGAGGCCGCGCTGGCCGCGCTGGCCGACGGCGAATTCCGCGACCGCACCGTGGAGCTTGTGAAGCGCGGACGCGCCCGCCTGACCGAGGGGCTGCGGGCCATGGGGTGCGAGGTGACGCCCAGTCTGTCGAATTTCATCATGTTCCGTCTGCCGGAAGGCGACGTGGACGCGAAGACGCTGCACGGCGAATTGTTGAAGCGCGGCGTCATCATCCGCGCGCTCGGCAGTTATCATCTGCCGGATCGTCTGCGCGTGAGCGTGGGCACGGACGAGGAGAACGAGCTGTTCCTGCGCCTCGTGCGCGAAATCCTGGGGAAATGACATGGCGGAACGTTCGATCGGCGTCGTGACTATGGACGGGCCCGCCGGTGTGGGCAAAAGCACGCTGGCTCGACGTCTTGCCTCGGAGCTCGGCGTGGCCTATCTCGACACGGGAGCCATGTACCGCACGCTGGGGCTGCGTCTCGGCCCGGCCGCCGCGGACATGGAGGAAGAACGTCTTCGGGCGAAGTGCCGGGAATGTCGGTTCTCTCTGGAAACGAGGGACGGAACCGCGAAGCTTTGCTGCAACGGCGAGCCCGTGGGGCCGGAAATCCGCACGGAGAGGGCGGGGCGTCTGGCGTCTCTGGTGGCTCGTCTTCCCGCGCTCAGGGAAGAACTTCAGCGGGCGCAGCGCGAGCTTGGCGAAGGTTGTTCCCTGGTGGCCGAGGGACGAGACATGGGAACCAAGGTGTTTCCTTCGGCGCGGCATAAATTTTTTCTGGACGCCCGTCCCGAAGTGCGCGCTCGTCGCCGTTATTTGGAGCTCGAGGCTCGGGACGAACTGAACGGCGCGACGTTTGAGGATATCCTGCGCGGCATCGAGGAGAGGGACGCGCAGGACAGAGGCCGCGCCGTGGATCCTCTTCGTCCCGCCGTTGACGCGATGATCGTCGATACGTCTGATCTCGATCTTGACGGCGTGCTGCGCGTGCTGCTGGACGCCGTCAGGGCCGGAAGCGGCGTCCTCGAAGAAAAGGCCGTCTGTCGCCGGGCCGTCGCCAGCGTGTCACTTGACGCGCTCACGCTTGACCGCCTGCGGAGCGACGACGGCAGAGCCGCCCTTGACGCGGCTTTCGGCGACGGGCTTGTGGCCGCGCAGGCCGTGGCTGCGAGACGGGGCGTTGAGGCTTCCGTCGATCTGGCCTGGAGCGTGGAGGCGACGTCGCTCGTCGTGGACGCCGCGGTTGAGGGGCCCATGGATGGAACGCTCGCGCTTACGGCCGCGCAGGCCGCCGTGGCGTCACTGGCGGCGTTTCTGCCCGCCGGCTCCGTCGTTTGCGCGCGTTTGCGCGATGACGACGCGCCGGCCTCGTCCTGAAAGCGCGTGTCGTTTCTTTTTCGGACGGCGCGAGTTGGCGCCGAACGCTTCGGAGCGACTATGAATGAAGAGGCTTTTTCGAAACGTTCTCCGGCTTGGCGAGAGGAGAAGGTCTTCGCCTGCGGCAAGATTAATCTTTTTCTTTTGATCACGGGCAGACGGCCGGATGGGTATCATGAACTGAAAACGCTGTTTCTGCCGATTTCCGAACCGCGGGACGAGTTGTCGTTCCGTCCTGCGGCGAGGGATGCCGGCGTGACGGTGCGCTGCGCGACCGAAGGCGTGGATCCGGAGCGCAACACGCTGACTCGCGCCTACGCGCTGTACGCGGAAGCGACAGGCTTCGCGCCCGCGGTGGACGTGGATCTCGTCAAGGGTATTCCGCACGGCGCGGGGCTCGGCGGGGGCAGTTCTGACGGCGCGCAGATGCTCCTTTGGCTTCAGCGTCATGCCCCGAACCCCCTGTCGGGAGAAGCTCTTTGCTCCGTGGCCGCCCGCGTGGGAGCCGACGTTCCCTTTTTTTTGGTGAATCGCCCTTGCCTTGCCGAAGGCATAGGAGACAGGCTTTCTCCGACCGAAAGCGGCGTGGAAGGCTGGAGCTGCGTGCTGGTCTGTCCGCGCGAGCGCGTGAACACCGCATGGGCGTATGCGGCGTGGGATAGAGAAAAGGCGTCATTTTCCTTGACAGCGGAAACGAAGGCAGATAAAAATAACCGTTCAAGTTGCCAGTCATTCTATGGCATGAACGACTTTGAGCCTGTGGTGTTCTCGGCTCATCCTTCTCTTGCGTCGTGGAAAGCGCGTCTTGCGGAAGGAGGAGCGGACATCGCCGGCATGAGCGGAAGCGGTTCGACACTGTTCGGGCTTTTTCGCGATTCCGCGCGCGCGGCGCAGGTTGCCGCGGCGTTGCGGGAGCTGAAAGAGTCCGTCGATGTGTTCGGCCCTTTCCTTGTTTGAGTCGGCGCGTTTGACTGGAAAAGGCAATGGGGTGTCGCCAAGCGGTAAGGCAGCGGGTTTTGGGTCCGCTATTCGCAGGTTCGAATCCTGCCGCCCCAGCCATCGGTCCTTGTGTTTCGGCTTCGCCTGGTGGCGGCGCCGCCTTTTGTATCTCTGGATACTTTACTCAGGAAGGCATGTTCCTATGTACGGCGACCTCAAAATTCTCACGGGTACGGCCAATCCACAGCTGGCCATGGACATTTGCGACCACCTTGGCTGCTCCCTCACGCCTGCGCTTTGCACCACGTTCAGCGACGGAGAGCTGCGCGTGGAAATCGGCGCCAGCGTGCGCGGCCACGACGTGTTCGTTATTCAGTCCACCTGCGCCCCGGCCAATAAGTCCCTTATGGAATTGTGCCTTATCCTCGACGCGCTGAAGCGCGCCAGCGCAGGACGCATTACGGCCGTGATTCCTTATTTCGGCTACGCCCGTCAGGATCGCAAGGTCAGCCCCCGCGCGCCCATCAGCGCCAAGCTTGTTTCCGATTTTCTCACCGTGGCCGGCGCCCAGCGCATCGTTACGGTGGATCTCCATGCCGGCCAGATTCAGGGCTTTTTCAACTGCCCCGTGGATAACCTGTACGCCCGTCCCGTGCTGCTGAAGAAGCTCAGCTCCCTTTCCGGCGACATCGTGATGGTTTCTCCCGACGCCGGCGGCGTGGAACGCGCCCGTTCCTTCGCCAAGAAGATGGACGCCAGCCTTGCCGTTATCGACAAGCGTCGCGATCGTCCCAATCAGGTGGCCGAAATGCACATCGTCGGCGACGTCGCCGGCAAGACCGCCGTGCTCGTCGATGACATGATCGACACCGCTGGCACCATCTGCACGGCCGCCAATATTCTCATGGAAGGCGGCGCCAAGGAAGTGTACGCCTGCGCTACGCACGCGGTGCTTTCCGGCCCCGCCTGCGATCGTCTCAACGATTCCCCCTTCAAGGAAGTCATTGTGACCGACACCATTCCGCTCGGCGACCATGCCGCCCAGTGCGAAAAGCTCCGCGTGGCGTCCGTCGCCGGAGTTCTGGCCAAGAGTATCCGCAATATTCACGACGGTTCTTCTG
>CALUUX010000074.1 GCA_944324085.1 uncultured Mailhella sp.
CAGTGATAAGTTTATTGTTGCCCAGAAGCGTGCGCGGCAATTCGCCTGCGACGCAGGCGGAAAGAGCCACAAGACCGTCGGTGTATCCGTGGAGCATCTTCTTATCGATGCGCGGCTTGTAATGGAACCCGTCAAGCCAGCTGCGGCTGACCAAATGCATGAGATTCCGATAACCGGTAGGATTCTGCGCCAGCAGAATGAGATGATGACGAACCTTCGCGAATTCCGACGTCTTGTCGGTATGGTCGCGCGTGACGTAGACTTCGCAGCCTATAATGGGGGGAATGCCTACGTCTTTGCAGGCGGAATAAAAATAGGCCGTGCCGAAAAGATTGCCGTGATCCGTGATGGCGGCCGCCGGCATGCCGAGTTCCTTGGCCCTTTGGGCAAGGTCTCCGACGCGGATGGCGCCGTCGAGAAGGCTGAATTCCGTATGGCAGTGAAGATGGACAAAATTCGACATGGTAGCTCCGATGATAAATCCGTGCCTAGTAAGTAGCACACCCCCTTGCGCCCGTAAAGCTCGAGCGCGGGCTTGCGCGCCAGGCGGCCAGAGGCTAGTATCGACCAAATTCTGTGGAGGATGTTTTTTTGTCTGATATTCTCGAATCGCTTTTCACCGGCACGTTCGGCGGCGTCATCATCATGACGCTTGTTTCCGCCGCGGTGATTTTTTTTCTGCGCGTGCTTTATGGGCCCCGAGGCGTTTTGCGCGATCCGAAATGGGATGAAAGCAACAGGCGCATTCGTCGTCAGGAGGCTGAAGAAAGAGAACGTCGTCTGAAAGAGTGGCAGGAAAGAGGAGAGCGGGATGAACATTGATCTTTCTTCCTATCGTCAGCGATTTCTCGACTATGTGAGCGGTTTTCGGGACGTGCCCGACGCCGCGCCGTTGCGTCTGAAGGTGGAACATACGTTTAGGGTCGTTGAGCATGCGCAGCGCATTGTTGACAGTCTCGCTGAAGACGCGTTTGAAACGGCATGGGCTGAAAACGCGGATGTCTGTCGAGCGGTCGTACTGGCCGCGCTCTATCATGATTGCGGTCGCTTTCCGCAGTTTCGGAGGTACCGCACGTTTTTGGACGCCAAGTCGGTCAATCATGCGCTGTTAAGCTTTCAGACCATACGCGACGGCGATTTTTTGAGGGGAGAGACACGTCGCGTCCGGCATTTGGTTCAGTGCGGAGTGCTCCTGCACAACAGATATGCGCTTTCCTCAAAGCTGGCGCCTGAAGCTCGGTTTGTTACCGACGCGGTCCGCGACAGCGATAAGCTGGATATTTTCCGCGTGATGGTAGGATATCTGGATCATGCCTTGCCGGAACGGGACGCGGTGCTTCTCCATGTTCAGGATGAGCCCGATCGCTGGACTCCAAAGATCGCGGAGGACGTTATGGAAGGGCGCGTATCGCGGTATACCGATTTAAAATTTGTCAATGACTTCAGACTTCTTCTCGGAACGTGGACGCTGGAGCTGCGTTTTGCCGCCACCCGCCGCGCGTTGGCGGAAAGCGGACTTATGGAATCCGTGTTGTCGGGCCTGCCTGACGCGCCTGCCTTACTCCCCGCGAAGAAAAAACTTTACGCCTTGCTTGAACATTGCCGGGAAGGCGGCGGAGAGCGACCCTGATGCGTATTCTTTTTCTCGGCGACGTGGTGGGAAAAGCCGGCAGGCTTGCGGTAAAACAGTTTTTGCCGGAGCTTAAGCAGGAATTTTTGTCGGATGTTGTCATTGCCAACGGTGAGAATATCGCCGGAGGGATAGGCATGACTTCAGAGACCTTGGATGAGCTGTTCGCTTACGGTGTCGATATTGTGACCTCCGGCAATCATGTGTGGAGACACCGGGAAGTTTTCTCCAGACTGGACAGGGACAATCGTATCGTTCGCCCCGCCAATTATCCCGAAGGAGCTCCTGGAAGAGGGCATACGGTTTACACGCTGAAAGACGGCCGAAAGTTGGCGGTCATGAATCTGCTGGGATCGGTTTTCATGGATCCTCTCCCGTGTCCGTTTCGAACGGCGTTTGCCTGGCTGGAGGGGGCGAGGCCGCTGGGGACGGCTGGAACGGAAGCGGCTTTGCGGAATGAAGGCGGAAATGTTACGATGGACGGTAACGTCGAGAAGGATGTTGCGGAACATGAACTCGACGGCGTATGCGTGAGACTTGTGGACTTTCATGCGGAAACGACCGGTGAGAAAAAGACTATGGGATGGGCGCTGGATGGAAAGGTGAGCGCCGTGCTCGGCACGCACACGCATGTGCAGACTGCGGACGCGCAACTTCTTCCGAACGGAACGGCCTATATCAGCGACGTGGGAATGTGCGGCGTGGAACAGTCTTCGCTGGGCATGGATTTTGAGCCTGTGCTGGCTCGTTTTCTCACGCGTATGCCGCATCCGTTCAAGCCTGCCCGCGGTCCGATTTCGTTGAACGGCGTTTTTCTTCATGTTGACGACGCTACAGGGCTTGCTGTGGAGATTCGCGCCGTTCGTTCCCATTGTCCCGCCGCCGCGCGTTCCGTTCCTGTGGAATAGCGTCGGGACTTGTATTTTTGTAGGAGAAGCGTACCTTCTCCCCATTCCATTTTAGATCAGAGAGGATGTGTTATGAAGAAGCTGATGGCCGCCAACTGGAAGATGTACAAGACCGGAGCCGAAGCTGTCGCTACGCTGAACGAACTGGCCGAACTGTTGAAGGGGACGGCCCCTGAAGGTCGCGAAATCGTGATTTTTGCGCCGTTCACCGCGCTGGAAAGAGCTTCTGGGGCCATGGAAGCCATCAAAGGCGGCATGATCGGCGCCGAGGATGTGTATCCCGCCGCTGAAGGCGCGTTTACTGGGGAAATCTCTCCGGCCATGATCAAGGCCTGCGGCGCGTCGTGGGTGCTGACCGGTCACTCCGAACGTCGGCACGTCATCGGCGAAAGCGAAGATTTCGTGGGAGAAAAGACGGCGTTCGCGCTGGCCAACGGTTTGCGTGTCATGCTGTGCATTGGTGAAACGCTCGAGGAGCGTGAATCCGGACTGCTCCGCAATGTTCTGGAACGTCAGCTTAAGCTTGGTTTGAAGAATGTTCCCGCCGAGACTCCGGTTGAAGCTCTCGCCATAGCCTATGAACCTGTGTGGGCCATCGGCACCGGAAAAACCGCGACGACCGACGATATTGTGGAAACGCATGCCATTTGCCGTGAACTTATGCGCGAAATCCTTGGCGAAAAGGCTGACAAGACGCCTCTTTTGTACGGCGGAAGCGTTAAGCCCGCCAATGCCGGAAGCATTCTCGCTCTTGACAATGTGGACGGTGTGCTGGTAGGAGGAGCTTCTTTGAAGGCTGATAGCTTTACTCAGATCATCAATGCCTAGTTAAGGAGCGTTTCGCGTGCAGACAGCCATCCTGACTCTTCATGTTATCGTATGCATCATCCTTGTTGTGCTGGTGCTTCTTCAGTCCGGCCGCGAAGGCATGGGCGTTATTTTTGGCGGCGGCGGTAACAGTTCCGTGTTCGGCAGCGCCGGCGCGGGCGGCGTCCTCGCTAAGCTGACCACATTTCTGGCCGTTATCTTCATCTGCACCTCTTTGGGCTACAACATCATGACGAGCTCTACCCGTACTTCGCAGGAGTCCGTCCTTGACGTACAGTTTGAAGAAGTGCCCGCCGCTCCGGTGACTGCGCCTGCCGCTCCTGCGGCTCCCGCAAAAGAAGCCGCTCCGGCGCAGCCTGCCGCGTCGCAGACGTCTTCTTCTGAACAGGCTGCCGTTCCGACGGAAGCCGCCAAGTAGCGTTATCTTTTTCTTTTTTGAAAAAGGGTGTTTCTTTTGTGGAAACGCCCTTTTCTTGGTTAAAAGAACCCCCCCCAGCTAGGCTGGGGGGTCCTGAAAACTTATAGTTATGCGTAAGTTATAAACACTCCTTTTGATTTGCTAAGAAAGAGGTGCGGTCTGGCAACTGCGCCCATAAGCAAATCAAAAGGAGGTCACAATGGGTGACACA
>CALUUX010000075.1 GCA_944324085.1 uncultured Mailhella sp.
TCTGGGGAGTGGTTTTTGCTTCGCTCATGGTGGCATTACTCGCTAGTTTTCATAGAAGGGGGTCAGCTTGTCCCAGAAGTTCGGTTCGGAACAGCCGATGCAGGGATGTCCGGCGGCCACGGGCCAGCTCACGTCGTTGAACAGGGCCTTGGGGCAGTTGTTGTAGGTCACCGGGCCCTTGCAGCCGAGTTTGTAGAGGCACCAGCCCTTGCGGGCTTCTTCGGAATCGAAGGAAGGAGCGAATTCGCCGGCTTCGAAGTGAGGCAGCCGTTCGCAAAGTTCGTGCACGGTATGGCCGTAGAAGGCCAGCGGACGATTGAGCGCGTCGAGTTCCAGCTTCACGCCGGAGAGCACGGCGGCGATGGCGCCGATGAGGTTCAGCGGATTGGGCGGGCAGCCGGGAATATTGATGGCTTTGATGCCGAGGTCGGCGAAGCAGTCGTTCACGCCTTTGCAGCCGGTGGGATTGGGAGCCGCGGAAGGAATGCCGCCGAAGCAGGCGCAGGTGCCGTAGGAGATGACGGCCTTGGCTCCGGGAAGCACTTCCTTGTTGATGGCGTACATGGTCTTTCCGCTGATGGTGCCGTAGAGGCCGTCCATGGCGGTGGGGATGGCGCCTTCCACGATGCACACATAGCCGTTGGGATTTTTCATGGCCAGATGGAGCGCGTCCTCGGCGGCCTCGCCGGCGGCGGCCATGATGGTTTCCTGGTAGTCGAGAGAGATGGTGTCGAGGATGATCTCGTCGATGAAGGGCTTACTGGCGCGCAGGAGCGCTTCGGTGCAACCCGTGCATTCCGCGTCGTGCAGATAGATGACGGCGGGGCGCGCGGCGGACGTGAGAGCCTTGGCCATGGCGGGCGCGAACGCGGGCCCCATGCCCATGGCCACAGCCACGGTGGAACAGAATTTCAAAAAGTCGCGGCGCGATACGCCTCGCTGTTCAAGGCGTTCTTCCGCGCCTTCTTTCCCCAGACCAATGGAGATTTGCATAAGGCCCTCCTGGCGCTGATAGACAGGACTTTTCCGCGAAGGCTTCCATGGCGGCGGGAAGGTCGCGGCTTTTGCCGATAGTTGAACAAGTCATGCGCCGACGCATGAGCTGCTTCTGATAATGACTTTATGGACGACTCTAACATCAGAGAAGGGGCAGGTCAACCGAAGAGAATCTTTTTTCCAGTGAAATGATAGAAAAATCACATGGTTCCGACATTGCGCCGAGAGCGCGGCAAGTGTGGGAGATGACAGTCTTTTTCTACCGGCGGGCTAAGATTCGTCGTGGGCGAGGGTGACGTACAGTTCGTCCAGCATGCGTTCCGGCGTGATTCCCTCGATGCAGGCGTTGCCTTTCGGGCAGGAGCCGGAGCCGTGCAGCGAACAGGGGCGACAGGGCATGTCGAGCTGCACCACGCGGTCGCGCGGCCCGGAGGGGAAGAAACCCCATTCCCGGCATGTGGGGCCGAACATGGCCAGCACAGGGGTGTCCACGGCCGTGGCGATGTGCATAGGGCCGGAATCGCCGGTGACGAGCGCGTCGGCGGCTCCTATCAGAGCGGAGAGTTCGCGAAGGCCGGTGTCGTTGATGAAACTGCGCGACGCTTCCGCTTCGGGCAGTCCTTCTCCCAGCCCCACCCAGAAGTATCGGACGCCGTTTTGGCGAAGCAGCGCGGCGAAACGCGTCCATGCTTCCATGGGCCAGGTTTTGGCCTCATGCGTGGCAAAGGGGTGCAGCGCCACGAGCGGCGCGTTCCCGTCGCGAAGCGGGGCCAGTTTTTCCCGCGCCCAGGCCTTTTCTTCGTCGGAAAGGAAAATGCGGGGGCGCAGCTCTTCGGCTGAAGGCACGTCCTTCTTGTCGTAGAGCCCTATGGCGTAACGCTGAGGAACGTTGTAGCGTCGCAGCTCTTCGCCGAAGAAACGGCCCTTGCTCCAGAGAAAGAGGCGGCGGGCCAGCGACATTTTGTTATAGCAGATGATGGCGTCACGCCAGATTCTCGCCAGCATGGCCGAGCGCAGATTGCGATGCAGATCGAGCAGCGGGGAGTCGCGGTATTTTTCCATGAGGCCGCGGAAATTCATGGCCTGCGTCTGGCCGCGCAGGTCGTTTTCGTCAAAGCCTATGACGTTGAGCACCGCGGGGTGATGGGCGAAAAGGGGTTCGAAGGCTTCCTTCGTGATGACGGTGAACATGGTGCCGTGCTTCTTGTGCCAGTCCAGAAGCACGCCCGTGGTGAGCACGACGTCGCCCATGGAGCTGAAACGCACGGCCACCATGTGCTTATTGCTGATTTTGGAAGAGTAACGTGCCATAGAATCCTGCCTGTGAATGTCGGCGGGCATGCCTGCCCGACGTTCGGACGGCGCGCGGCCCTTTGTCCGCGGTGCGCTAAATCCTTTTTACGTTTCTGGAATGGGAAACGTCAACCATTCCGCGCGGGGAGTGACGGCGACGGCGCGAAGCTCTAGACGAAAAAAGCCCGAAGGGAAATCCTGCGGGCTTTGAGCGGCGATGGACTCGCCGGGACGCGCGGCGTCCGCAAAACGTCTTTCGGCGCGCGGAACCGTTATTTTGTGCCGAAAATGCGATCGCCGGCGTCGCCGAGGCCGGGAATGATGTAGCCATTTTCATTGAGATGGGAGTCCAGCGCGGCGGCGTAGATTTCCACGTCGGGATGCTTGTCAAGCACGGCCTTCACGCCTTCCGGCGCGGCGACGAGATTGAGGGAACATATCTGCTTGCAGCCGTTCTTCTTGAGGACGTCGATGGCGGCGATGAGAGAACCGCCGGTAGCCAGCATGGGATCAAGAATGATGGCGACGCGCTGATCGATGCGGCGGGCCAGCTTTTTGTAATATTCCACGGGCTCAAGGGTTTCTTCGTTGCGGTACATGCCAAGAACGCTGATTTTCGCGCCGGGCACCATGTCGAGCACGCCGTCCATGAGGCCGAGGCCCGCGCGGAGTATGGGCACGATGGTGATCATTTTACCCGCGAGATAATCCACTTCCACCTGACCGGCCCAGCCTTTGACCGTCTTTTTTTCCGTGGGAAGGTTTTTGGTGGCCTCGTAGGTGAGCAGACGGGCCACTTCCTTGGCCAGCATGCGGAATTCGCTGGTGGAAGTGCTTTCCTTGCGGAGCAGGCCGAGCTTGTGGCGGATGAGCGGATGATCGACGATATGAAGAGCCATGGCGAATGTCCTTGTTAGAATGGGCGCAAAGCAAGCAGAGCGCAGGGGACGCAGATTATGATGCCGTTATAGCCGGGGCGTGTGGCGGCGTCAAGGCGAGCGTCGTTTTCGGGGATGGGAAAAGGTAAAAATAACGCGAACTGGCTGAATGTTTTGGAGTTTGTCGTGGAGGCGTTGGCGTTTCTTCGTTGTCAGAAAAAATTTTTCAAGGCGTTCACAGAGAACGCGTCCGCCGGTGAAGACAACTGGACGCGAGGGAGGAAAACGTCGTTTTTCGGTTCTTCGGCGCAAGGGAGCGTTGCTTCGAAACGTTGTCAACGAGGGAAGACGGCGCGACGATTCCAGATCGACGCGACGTTTTTGCGTTTTCGTCGCCGCTGACGGAGCGCGAAGGGCGGGAACGACAAAGCCCGGGCGGCGAACCGTCCGGGCTTTTCAATCGGGGATGAGGCGTCCGGAATATCCGGCGAACTCGCTATTCGGCAAGTTCGAAGGGCTCGCCGCCTTCGCGCTTCATTTCAATGGCGATCTTCCACAGCAGGGTGACCACGAGGGCGCCCACGGCAAAGATGCCGAGGCCGATGGAGACTTCCCAGAAGGTAGGAGTATAGACTTCATAGGTCTCGTAGGGGGTGGGGGCGAAGCCGCCGATGAGCAGGCCGAGGCCCTTGTCGATCCAGGAGGCGATGACGAGCATGACGAGCGCCCAGGGCAGGATCTTCATGTTGTTGCGGAACTTGGGAATGGCCAGGAGGAAGATGCTCACAAAGGCGAGCACCACGGCCACCCACATCCAGCCGTTCAGCCACACGTTGAGTCCTTCATGACCGTTGAAGATGAAGGTGATGGGATGCTGGTGTCCGGGAATGCCGCTGTAGAAGGCGGTGAACAGTTCGAGCACATAGAAGAACATGTTCAGACCCATGGCGTAGGCGATGGTGATGGACAGAGACTTCACCACGGCCTTGCCGGGATCGAAGCCGGTAAGACGTTTCAGCAGCAGCAGGGAGAGCAGCAGAATGGAAGGACCGGCGCAGAACGCGGACGCCAGGAAGCGGGCGGCCATGATGGCGGAGAGCCAGTAGTGGCGGCCGGGCAGACCGGCGTACAGGAAGGCCGTGACGGTGTGGATGGAGAAGGCCCAGAAGATGGAGATGACCACGAGCACCTTCACCCAGCGGGGCACGGCGACGTGACGGCTTTCATGTTCGAGGGAGGTCCATCCGATGACGGCGTTGAGCACCAGGTAGCCGCAAAGCACAGTGGCGTCCCAGAACATGACCGAGTTCGGCGTGGGATGCAGAATGATGTTCAGCACGCGCTGCGGCTGGCCCATATCCACCACGATGAAGAGCATGCACATGATGACCGCGCCGATGGCGAGGAATTCTGCGAACACGATCACGCGGTGATAGGGATGATAGTGATGGAAGGTGGCGGGGAGCACCAGCATCACGGCCGCGGCGGCCACGCCCACCAGATAGGTGAACTGCGCGATGTAGAAGCCCCACGAGGTGTTGCGGGTAAGACCGGTCATCTGAAGGCCGTAGATGAGCTGGAACACATAAACGATGAAGGCATAGCCTATGATGGCCAGCAGGAAGATCAGCCACAGATAGTACTTGGGAGAACCCTTGAGAACTTTTTCAACCATGGTTCCCTCCTAGATGATGTAATAGACGCCGGGATCGGTGCCCAGATCGGGCTTGCGGCGCATGCTGAAGTTCTTGGCGAGGACACGACGGACGATGGAGTTCGGGTCGTTGAGGTCGCCGAACATGATGGCGCCGTTGGAAGCCTCGACACAGGCGGGCATGAGTCCCTTTTCCAGCCGTTCGGCGCAGAAGGTGCACTTTTCCACCACGCCGCGCATGCGGGTGGGGTAGGCGGGATTCAGGTCCTTGATGAAGGGACGGGGATCCTGGAAATTGAAGCTTCTGGAACCGTAGGGGCAGGCGGCCATGCAGAAGCGGCAGCCCACGCAGCGGTGATAGTCGATGGCGACCAGGCCGTCAGCCGTCTTGTAGGTGGCGCCGGCGGGGCAGACGCGCACGCAGGAAGGATTGGTGCAGTGGTTGCACAGCAGGAAGAAGCGACGGTTCTCGATGCTTTCGGGAAGCATCGGAGAGGGGTCGTTGGCGAAGGCGTGTTCAAAGGTGTCGTCCCATATCCACTTCACTTCGTGGGGGCCGGGAATGGTGGGCACGTTGTGAACCTTGTGGCAGGCTTCCACGATGGGGCGCATGTCTTCTGGGGTCCGGATGCGGCGGGTGTCGATGACCATGGCCCAACGCTTGGCCTTCAGGCCTTCGGGATAGGCTTCATAAGAGGCTTCGGCCGCTTCCGCGCGGGCCGCGCCGGCGGCCAGGGCGAAGGTGGACAGGCCTGCGACCTTGAGAAAATAACGTCTACTCGAATTCATGATTGTTCCCCTGGGGTACGACGTGGCAGTCCCAGCAGTACGGGTTCACGCTGTTGGCGTTG
>CALUUX010000076.1 GCA_944324085.1 uncultured Mailhella sp.
CCTCCTCTCCGTATGGCAAGCCCCACGGCCACGAGTCCTATCTTCTTCATGAGAGAATTGGCGTTGACCAGCCAGCGTTCACGCTGAAACGGCACGTCCCCCATGGAACGCAGTTCCACGTCATCGACGGCGACGGCGTCCAGACAAAGTACGGAAATCTCTTTCATCCGCTCGCCGAACTGACGCAGTTTATCGTTCCAGTCCTTCTGTACGTCGCGCCGCCCAGCCAAAAGCTCCTCCAGCGATTCACGCGCCAGGCGCGGCACGTCCTCCTCATCAAAACGCTTCCAGTTCTTCGGCCGGAACATTCCCGCATACCCCAGGGAGTCGGCATGCTTGTTGGCCGCGTCCATAACGCGTAAAACAATGGTCTCCTGCCAGGCGTCCAGCGCGCGTTCCTGTTCTTTTCGCCATGCCTCCATGTCCACAGACGCCGCGTTCACTACGGACCACGCCTGCGACGTGCAGCTGCGCATCACTTCTTCCAGCCTGGCCACATGCGCGCCAAGAATTTCTTCATGCCGGGCGTCCGGCAGTCGCGCCAGCTCCCGTCGCCGAAAACGTTCAGCCCCTTCCCGCGCGGCGAGAGCCAGCTCCCCGCCCTTGCTTCGTATACGGGCATCGCGTCCTACGTCGCTTCCATTTCTTTCCGAGGCCGCTCGCTCCACCAGCGCGCAAAGTTCGCGGAACTCCCGTCCGCCGCCGCGCCGGGGCGACGCGCACCGCTGTTCCATGGCCTCCCTCGCGTTCACTTCCAGGAGCCCAAGCACATTCATGCCACAGGAAGACGCCGCGTCCATAAGCACGCGCGCTCTCTCCATGGCGTCCTTACGACTCTCCTTTTCGTTCAGTCTGTCCACGCCCGTCACCACGCCTATCACGGCCGCGGCCCGGCCTGAACGCGCCAGTTGACGCAATAATTCCTGTTCCGAAAAAGATTCCGGTCTGCGCGCGTCCATGACGAACAGCAGACAATCCGCGGCAAGGCAGGCTTCAAAGGCCAGGTAGTTCTGCACGGGATCCGTGGCGTTCAGCCCGGGCGTGTCCACAAGAGAAAGGCCATGCTTGAGAATGTCGGCGGGAAGTTCCACATCTACGCCGGCGGCGAACACGCTGCCCGCTTCCGCCGCAGAAAGAAACTCGCGCAAGCGTTCCGGAGATTCCAGCGACTTCTCGGCACGGGGCGGCAATTTTTGACGCATCGCTTCAAGACGCTCACAAAGATCGCCCTTGCGCTCATGCGACCAACAGCTCTCCGACAACCGCGCGCACTCTTCCTCCGAGAAAAAGCGCACGCGCCCTTCGAATTTGGGCCCCCAGCGGAAACGCGCCACGGCCGCCGTCTCCGGCACGGACTCGCGCACCGGAGAATACGCTCCGCCAAGCAGGGCGTTAACCAGCGAACTCTTGCCGCGTTTGCCTTCTCCCACAACCACCATGGTAAACGGCTGCTCCGCCATGAGATGACGAAAGTCGCCGAGAGCGCGAACCAAATTCATGTCGCCGTTCTCCAGAGCGACGCGTTCCAGCTCCTCGGAGGCTTTGGCCGTCCCCTCGAAAGCCGGGGCGACGACCACGTTCCGAGAAGACGGAGAAAGCAAAGAAAACATGCGCTGCACGCGAAGCTCCCGCAGATAGCGCGCCGCGCCTTCATACTGACTGGCCGCGGAACTGGCCACGTCGTTGCAGACGGATCCGGCTTCGGACAGCATGGAAGAGAGCGCGGCCATCTGCCTGCGCAGCGCGGGCGAAAGCAGTCCTTTCGGTTTCGCTCGACGCTGAGCCACTCCGCCTTCCATGATTATCCCCCGGGCATCGTCCTCATCGCCGTCCGAACCGAACAGCCGCTCCCATTCCGCCACTCCGGGCAACAGGCGTGCGGTTTGACTCAGACGTTCCATCACCCGCCTTCTGCCCGCCGCGTCTTCTGAAAAGGCTCGGCACACCACGTCGGCGTACGAAGGCGACAACTCACCTACGGCCGTCGCGTAACGCTCCGCCTTTTCCGGAGTCAACGCCGCCAGATCGTCGGACAGATGACGATCGGCCTCAAACTGTTCCGGCGACAACGGCGCGCGCAGCAGCGCGGCATGAAAACGCGTCTGAAGCGTCAAAAAACGACGCTCCGCCCGTTCCCGCTCTACCTCGTTCCGAAACGCATCCGCGTCTGGAGCGAATACCGCGGTCAAAGCGTCGGAAGCCCTACGCCACGCTTCAGGGGAAAGACGTCCGTTATCCTGCGCGGCCGAGGCCAGAAGAACAACCAGTCTGTCTTCCGCCGAAAGTTCCGGCAAGGACGCGTCCGGCAGCTTCGGCATGATGTCCGAAGCCGTCACGACCGCGTCGACATGTTCTTCATTTTTATTCTTTGCCATAGGCGTCGCCTTTAGAAATCTTAGGTGTGCCTGATGGGAAAATTCTCCCATCGTAACAGGCATCGTTCCGGCATGGCTGTGGGCCTCGATCGCCTCGTGGGCGCGCTGAACGCCTTTACCGGCGCGAACTCCGCCAATCCCCATATCGGACGCTTCGACTATTATGAAAAGTTCTTACCACAGCCTTACAGGGAATCACAAGAAGCGTCTCTCCAACACAACGACGAGTGCGCGCTTTCCCTCTGGGTAGGAGGTGAAACACATGCTATCGCATTCCGCCCTTTCATGACGGGCAAATACGGTCACGCTGCCGGCTGACATCACGCCGCGGCCGCGCAGTCGATAACCGTCCGATGGTGAACGTCGTTAAAAAAATCATCCCGACATCCATAATCAGGACGCCGGGATGATCATATTCCCTTTTGTCGGCGGACTTCACGCGCTTCAAGGTTGACTATCGACGCCTTCGTCCCCCTCCGTCAGACTTGCAAAAACACAAGTTTCGAAAGGCTGACGGGGGAATCTCTTACTTATGATAAATCTTCACCAGGTTGGTACGACGCTTCTGCTCTCCGGGAGCGTACTCGCCCGCGGTGATGACCACATCCTGCCCCATGGGGAACTTGCTGCTGGTGGCAATGAAGTTCTGCACGCGGCGCAGGTGGGAAATGCTGCTGTCGCTGACGGGAATGAAATAAGGCTGCACGCCCCAGACAAAATTCAGCGCATGCTCCACCACGGAATTGGAGGTCAGCGCGTAAACGGTCTGAGCGGGACGGCATTCGGCCAGCATGCGGGCCGCGCCGCCGGTGACGGAATGGGCCACAATGGCGCAGGCGTTTTCCGTCTTGGCCAGCAGGCAGGCCGTGTAGGCGAGGAAGCGAGAAGTATCCTTCTCGTCCTTGGGAGGCTCAAGCTTGCGGGTAGCCAGAAGATACTTTTCCGCTTCGTCAGTGATCTTGCGCATATACCGCACGGCCTCGATGGGATAATTGCCCGCCGCGGTTTCGTCGGAAAGCATCACGCAGTCCGCGCCGTCAAGCACGGCGTTGGCCACGTCGGTCACTTCCGCGCGGGTAGGCACAGGCGTGTTGACCATGGAAAGCAGCATCTGCGTAGCCACAATGACGGGCTTGCCCGCACGATTGCAGGTATGAATGATATGCTTCTGGAGCGCGGGAAGTTCAGGCATGGGGCATTCCACGCCGAGGTCGCCGCGAGCGACCATGATGATGTCGGTAGCGGCCACGATTTCATCCAGATTGTCCACGGCGGCGTTCTGGCGTTCCAGCTTGGCCACCACGGGAATATCGTCACGGCCGTAGGAATGGAGAAGAGCCTTGATCTGATGCACGTCTTCCACGGTCTGCACAAAGGAAATGGCCACGGCGTCCACGCCGAGCTCCATGCCGAGAGCGAGCTTTTCGCGATCCTGCTCCGTAATGGCGGGAAGCGCCAGCGACTTGCCGGGGAGCGCCAGTCCCTTGCGGGAAGAAATGGCGCCGCCTTCCTGCGCCACCATGATAAAGCGTTCGTCCTCCACCTTTTCCTCAATGCGGAAACGCAGACCGCCGTCGGCAAGCACAAGCGTGTCGCCGGGAACAAGCGCGGCAAGAATCCGGGGATGATCGAAAGGAATAAAAGGAAGTTCTTCCTTTTCCTTGCGTTCGCGACCGAGCGTCAGCTTGTCGCCGCGCTTAAGTTCAATGCGGCCTTCGGGAAGTATGCCGATACGAATCTTGGGGCCGGGCAGATCCTGCATGATGGTCAAAGGACGTCCGCACTCTTTCTCAATATCGCGGATATTGGCGATAACTCCACGGAAAAAGTCGGGATCGCCGTGAGAAAAATTCAGACGAAAGACGGAGACGCCCGCTTCGGCCAGTTGCGCGAGCTTTTCTCTGTCGCAGCTGGCGGGGCCTACGGTGGCAACAATTTTGGTACGCATAAGAGTTCCTTTCCTTAAAACGGTTGACGGACTCAGCCGATGGGAGAAGAAAACCCGCGTTCTCCCTACGCGCCCGTCGCTGTGCGGGCATTCTGCCTTTTTTTGAAAAAAAAGTCGAGAGAAGAAAGGCTTTCTCGCTTTCGCATGCGTTTCTTCTCTCTTCCCGCGATAGTCTCTCGGTAAACCATCCTTCGCCTCAGCTTTGTAACACTTCTGATTTTTCCTTTGATTTTCGCACGTTGACATTACGTTTCTTTCTTTCGGCCTTGACAGATTTCATTTTATAGGCAAAAAGTGGGAAAAAGTGGCAGAAAGTGGAACAGCGATGGTTTTCAGAGGCAGATATCCGCGCAGTCTCGACCCCAAGGGCCGTTTGACGCTTCCTCCGGAATTCCGCGACGCCATCACCGCTCAACACGCGGGACGCGGAACGACCGAGGGAGGCTCTTCGACCGCGCCTGCCCCGGGAAGCTTTGTGCTTACCACCTACGATGGTTGCCTTGTGGCGTTCTCCTGGAACGACTGGACCGCGCTGGAAGAAAAATTCATGCGCATTCCCAATCCGTCCCCGAGGGTGCGCGCCTTCCGACGTCTTATCATTGGCGGCGCGGAAACGCAGACGCCAGACGCCCACGGCCGCATTCTGCTTTCTCCCGATCATCGCGCCTACGCCGGGCTGGATCGGGAAGCCACCGTGCTCGGTCTTGTGGACCGTTTTGAAATTTGGAATCCAGCCGCTCTCAGAGCTTCCATGGCCGCCGACAATCTGGAAGGCGTCACGGAAGAACTCGCCGCCAGCGGCATCGACTTTTCCCTTTAGCCCTTTTGTTTCGCCATGGTTCGCAACACGTCGCAACAGTCTCCCGTCACAGCCGAAAACGCCCGGCATGTCTCCGTGCTTCTTCAGGAAGTGCTGGACGCTCTCGCCCCGCGTCCCGGAGGCCGCTATCTTGACGGAACGCTGGGCCTGGCCGGACATTCCTCGGCGCTCATGGCGCGTGCGGAAGGCAAGGCTCTGCTCTGCGGACTTGACAGAGATCCACAGGCTCTGGAGCGCGCGGCTGAAAGACTCGCCCCCTACGGCGAACGCTGCCGGCTCTTCGCGCTGGAATACGCCTCCTTCGGCGACGCCCTGGACGCCTTGGGCTGGGACACCGTGGACGGCGCGCTTCTGGATATCGGCGTTTCCTCCCTGCAACTTGACGTGACGAACCGCGGCTTCTCGCTGCACGGCGACGCTCCTCTGGACATGCGCATGGATATGGGAAGCCTCTCTTCCCCAGACAGAGAGCCCTGGACGCAGTCCGCCCGCACCGTGGTGAACATGGCCGACGTGAATACCCTCCGCCGCGTCATAGAAACCTACGGCGAAGATCCGCAGGCTCCGCGCATCGCCCGCGCCATCGTGGAAGCGAGACAGAAAGCTCCCATAGAAACGACCGGACAACTTGCCGACATCGTATGGCACGCCTATCCCGCCAAGTGGAGAGCTGAAGCGCGCAATCATCCCGCCACGCGTACCTTCCAGGCCATACGCATGGTCGTCAATGACGAACTCGGACAGCTCGAACGTTTTCTCGACGCCATTCTTCCCCGCCTTTCCGTAGGCGGCAGACTGGCCATCATCACGTTCCACTCGCTGGAAGACCGCATTGTCAAGCAGCGGTTCCGACAGTGGAGCACCGACTGCCTCTGCCCGCCGCATCTGCCACGCTGCGTGTGCGGTCACCACGCAGAGGTCACGCTCCTGACCAAAAAACCTATCGTCCCGGGAAAGGACGAACTTCGCATAAACCCGAGATCCGGCAGCGCAAAACTCCGCGTCGTGGAAAAGCTGCCGCCGTTCAAGAAGGAGCTGTCATGAATTCCCACACCGCCACGCTCGGTTCCGGAGGCTGGTTCCTCATGCTCATTGTCTCCATTCTGTTCAGCCTCATCATGGGCGTCGCCCTCACATGGCTGTGCATCGACAGGAGCGACACCGCCTACACCATTCAGAAAATGCAGCGTCAGACCGAATCCGCCAAGGCTCATGTGGCCAAGCTGGAAGTGGAACGCGACAGCCTTCTCTCCCCCTACGTGCTCGGCAAGACCGCTGAAGAGCTCGGCATGAGCATGGCCGATCCCGGACAAATCCGTCGCCTCAAACCTTCCAACGACTGACGAATAACGCATGCGCCCGAACAGTTCTTCCTCGTCTTCCCGTTTTTCGGGAAGACGACGCGTCAACCGCCGCATTTCCCAGAGTCAGCCCTCCGCCTCCCAAGGCAAAGGGCTGTTCTCGCGCTTACGCGCTCGCTGGAACTGGCTGATCGGGCAACGCTTTCACTACGCGGCCGCGCTGTTTGTGGTCTGCTGGTTTCTGTTGTGGTTCCGCGCCTTTGAGGTGCAGGTTTTGCTCGGCCCCGTGTACAGCGACATGGCCGAACGACAGCACACCTACACCGAAGTCATCGAGGGCGCGCGCGGCAACATTCTGGACAGAAACGGCCGTGTGCTCGCCCGCAGCGTGGCATGTCAGTCCGTATACGCCAATCCGCGCGTCATGGAAGACATCAACGACGCGGCCAAACGCCTCGCTCCGCTTCTCCACCGCAGTCCGGAGGATCTGGCGACCGTGTTCCGCAAAAACAAAGCCTTCATCTGGCTGGAACGCAAAGTGGACGACGCCACCGCCACCGCCATTCAAAAAGAAGGCATCCCCGGCATAGGACTGTCCCGCGAATTCGAACGGGTGTATCCCTACCGGCATCTCGCCGGTCAGCTTCTCGGTTTCGTTGGCATGGACAGTCACGGTCTCGAAGGCGTGGAACTCGCCTACGACGACAGACTGCGCGGCACCAGCGTGAAAAGCCGCGTGTCGCGAAACGCCGCGGAACAGATCCTCAGCGAGCGGGAGGACGCCGCGGACCAGCGCGGAGAAGACATCTCCCTCACCATAGACGTGCAGGTGCAGTTCATCGCCGAAGACGTCCTCGCCGACGCCGTGCGTTCCTCCGGCGCGCGCTGGGGCGGCGTGCTGGTTTCCGAAGTGGCCTCGGGAGAAATTCTCGCCTGGGCGCAGTATCCTTTCTTCAACCCCAACAACTACCGCGAAGCCAGCTCCAGCATTTACCGCAACCGTCTCGCGGGTGACAGCCTCGAGCCCGGTTCCACGTTCAAACCTCTTCTCATGGCCGCCGCGCTGGAAGAAAAGCTGGTCACTCCGGAAACCAAAATTTTCTGCGAAAACGGCGTATGGCGCACCCGCTACGCCCCCATCCGCGACGACACCCACGCCTACGGCGAGCTTACCGCCACGGAAATCATCTCCCGTTCCAGCAACATCGGCATGGCGAAAATAGGCCTCATGCTGGGCGCGCAGAAATTTCACGCCTATCTTGACAAACTCGGCTTCGGTCAGCGCACCGGCATAGGCATTCACGAAAGTCGCGGCATACTTCGCGCCCCCCGCGACTGGAGCGAACTCGACCTCATGTCCACCTCCTTCGGACAGAGTCTTTCGGTCACAGGCATCCAGATGCTTCAGGCCTACACCATTCTCGCCGACGGAGGCGAGTTCCGCCCTCTCAGTCTCGTGCTGGACGAACCCGGCCAGAACACCACCTCCGCCGCGGGTCAGCGCATCTTTTCCAAGCGCACCACCCGCACCGTGCTGAAAATGATGGAAGAAACCGTGGACGGCAACGGCACGGGCACCCGCGCGCGCATTCCCGGCATCCGAGTGGCGGGAAAAACAGGCACGGCGCAAAAGGCCGATCACTCGGGAAAAGGCTACAGCCGTAAGCGTCTCGCCTCCTTCGGAGGCATCGTTCCCGCGGACGAACCGCGCTACGTCATCTACGTCATGCTTGACGAACCCACCACGACAGGGTACGGCGGTGCCATCGCCGCTCCCGTGTTTCAGAAAGTGGCTTCGCGCACCCTGGCCTACAGCGGCTATCTGCCCGACGTCACCTTCGCCATGGCAGAGAAGGAACAGGAAAGAAAACTCACGCCCGCGCAAAGGGCTCAACGCAAAAAGGACGCCATCTACCTTGCGAACCTTGCCAAATATCGCGCCGAAAAGGCAAAAAAAGAACGCGAACGCGCGCAGAAACTTGCGGGCAAGGTTATGGCCGATCAATCCGTCGTGCCAAACCTGCGAGGCATGACGCTGCGCAAGACCCTTGAAACATGCGTGGCCCGCGGCACCAGTCCCACCCTGGAAGGGAGCGGCACCTTTGTGCTCAGACAAAGCCCTCCCCCCGGAACCCGCCTCACGGACGGCAGGTCCTGC
>CALUUX010000077.1 GCA_944324085.1 uncultured Mailhella sp.
AATTGCCTGATCGCAAGTCCGTGCCGGAGCAACCTTTGGGAGAGGGTCGCCCCGGCGCGAGATTAGCCGAAACTTGCGAATTCGTAGTAGTGCTTGGGTTCTTCGGCCAGAAGATAGAGAACGCTGACGTCTTCCGCGTCCACAAGGCGAGCCTTGGGGTAGCGTTCCTTGATGCGGGCCAGACGTTTCTGCGCTTCTTCCAACACTTCCTCTCGTTCTCCGAAGAACATGGCTCCGGTCGGACAGGTCTTGACGCACATGGGCTGAAGACCAGCGGAAACGCGGTCGATGCACATATCGCATTTGGTCAGCATCTTGGTTTTTTCATCGTACCGGGGGATGTTGTAGGGACATGCGTCGATAATGGCTTTGATATCGGCCGGAGCGAGCTGAGCGCACTTTTCCGTAACGAGAACTGCGCCGGTCGCTTTGTCCTGAAGCATGGAGCCGGGAACGGCGAGATTGGCCAGATCCACGCATATCGGAGTCAGACAGTGACGACACTGATCGGGAAAGAAGTTCCATACCACATTGCCGTTCTCGTCGAGATGTTCGTGGAAGCGCACAATTTTAAGGTTGTAGGGATTGAGATCCGGGGGGTTCTGATGAGAGCCTCTCTGCTTGGTGACATTTGCGGGCAGGTTATGCCATTCCTTGCATGCCAGCTGGCAGCCGCGGCATGCCGTACACCGGGTTGTATCTATAAGAAATGCTTTAGGCATCGCGTACTCCTTGAAGGGCGCGCCGCAAGGGCGCGCCCCGCCCGAATCAGGCTATTTCAGTCAGCTTGCCGGCTTTGCGAATATTCACGCAGCAGGCTTTCGTTTCAGGAATGGTGGTGTTGGGGTCATAGGCCGTCACGGTCAGGCGGTTCGTGGAATCGCCACAGCCGGGAGTTGTCCACCCGTAAGCAAACGGCATGCCGATAAGGTGGACGGTCTTGCCCATGATGGTGAAGGGCCGCAGGCGAATGGTGACCATGGCTATGGCTTCCACGCTGCCACGGGCACTTTCAATGATGACTCCGTCACCGTTCTTGATGCCCTTTTCTTCAGCAAGTTCGTGGCTCATTTCCACATAGAGCTGGGGTTCGGCTTCAAGCAGATTCGGCACATTGCGGGTTTCGCCGCCGCCGCACCAGTGTTCCGTCATGCTGTAGGTGGTCAGCACGATGGGATAGCGCGGGTCGGCCGGTGCCGCAAACTTGTCGAACTCGCTTTCGTGGAACTTGAAGCACGGCGAGCTCAGCTGACTGGAGAAAGGATGCGAAGCCACGGGCGACTCCGCGGGTTCGTAGTGTTCTGGGAACGGTCCGTCGAGGCGGCCCGGTCCGAAGAGTTGACCCGCTCCATCCGTATTCATGATGAAGGGGAGTCGTCCGTTTTTCTCATCAGCCATGGGAGGCCACGGACCATCGGGCACATCGCCCACCCATGCGCCGTCTTTCCATTCGATAACCGCCTTATCCGGATTCCAGGGCTTGCCCTGAAGATCCACGGAGGCGCGGTTATACAGAATGCGGCGATTGATGGGCCAGCACCACGACCAGTTGGGATAGATGCCAATTTTTGCCTGCATCTCCGTCTGGCTGGGATCGCGGCGTTTTGACTTGTTCCCTTCTTCTTCCGTCCAGCTGCCGGTGTACAGCCAGTTGAGCGAAGAGGTGGAACCGTCGGCCTGAAGATTGCCGAAAGCGGGCACAAGCTGTCCGCGTTTATAGGTTTTGCCGTTGACCACGGTATCTTTCCAGAAGAAGCCGTTGATGCGCTTGGCCCAGTCGGAGGCGTCGAACTTGTCCGTCCAGTTCAGTTTGAGAAGAGGATCGGGGAAGACGCCGCCTTCTTTCTGGTACAGCTCCCTTATGGAGTTGATGAGCGGTACATAGATGTCGCCGAAGCAGCGGGCTTCGCCTGCGGGTTCCACAGCTTTGTCAAACCACTGAAGCCAGCGGCCGCTGTTGCTGATGGTGCCTTCTTTTTCCACGCGATGCGCGGAAGGCAGCAGGAAGACTTCCGTCTTTTTGGTGGACGGGTCCGCGCCTGGACGACGCCAGTTGTCCGAAGTTTCGGAGTTATGAATTTCCGCCACCACCAGCCAGTCCAGATGATCCAGAGCCGCGCGCATCTTGTTGGTGTTGGGGAAACTGTTCATGGGGTTCACGCCAAAAATGAAACCGCCGCGCATCTTGTCGTTGAGCATGCGGTCCATGGCGTACATGTAGGAATAATCCTCGCCGTCTTCACATTTCGGCAGCCAGCCGTAGCAGAAATCATTTTCCGCCGTGGCGGCGTCGCCGAACCAACCTTTGAGCAAACTGGCCACATACTTGGGCCGGTTGCTCCACCAGTTGGCGCTGTTGGCGATGTGCGTGACGGGCGTATTGGCCTTGTTGTATTCTTCCAACGTCTGCCACTGCGCGAGAGGCGCGTTGTGATAGCCGGGAAGGTTATGGTAGAGCAGCGCATGGTCCGTGGATCCCTGCACATTGGGTTCGCCGCGCAGCGCGTTGATGCCGCCGCCGGCAACGCCGATGTTGCCCAGCAGAAGCTGAATGATGGCCGAAGCGCGAATGTTCTGCACGCCCACCGTGTGCTGAGTCCAGCCGATGGCGTACAGAATGGTTCCGGCCTTGTCCGGCTTTCCTGTGGCGCAGAAGATCTTATAGACCTTCAAGAGGTTTTCTTTCGATACGCCCGTGATGCTGGAAACGTTGTCCAGCGTGTAGCGGGAGTAGTGCTTTGCCATGACGTTGAATACGCAGCGTTCGTCCTTGAGCGTGAAGTCGCGCACGGGAGCTCCCTTCTCGTCGCGTTTGAAGGCCCAGGAAGAACGGTCGTAAGTTCTCTTTTCGGCGTTGTAGCCGCTGAAGAGACCGTCCTTGAAGTCATACGAATCAGCCGGCACATAGGTCGCGTTGGTGTAGTTCACCACATAGTCCTTGAACCAGCTTCCCGATTCGATGATATAATTAATCATGCCTCCGAGGAAGGCGATATCCGTACCGGAGCGGATGGGCACATGGAAATCGCATCGTGCCGAAGTGCGGGAGAACTTGGGATCGACATGCATGATGGTCGCCCCGGCGTCCTTAGCCCGCATGATCCACTTGAAGGATACGGGATGATGTTCTGCAGCGTTGCTGCCCATAATCAGGACGGCATCAGAGTTCTTGATGTCGATCCAGTGATTCGTCATAGCCCCACGTCCGAACGACTCTGCCAGAGCCGGTACAGTCGGACTGTGTCAGACACGCGCCTGGTGGTCGATATGAACGACCCCCAGGCTGCGCATCGCCTGATGAATGACGGCGCACTCTTCGTTTGAGGCATGGGAAGTGCCCATGCAGAACACGGACTCCAGACGGTTGACCGTCTGTCCTTTGGCGTTTTTCACGATGAAGTCGTTGTCGCGGGCGGTCTTTACGCGGCGAGCGATCTGCTGCAGCGTCCAGTCCCAATCCTTTTCTTCCCACTTGTCGCTGTAGGGGGCGCGATACATGGGCTTGGTGAGACGGTGTTCGCCGGTGTACATGGTGAAGAGAGCCGCGCCCTTGGCGCAGAGGCTGCCTTCATTGACGGGAAAGTCGGGATCGCCTTCCGTGGAAATAAGCTTGCCGTCCTTCACATACGCGATGACCTGGCAGCAGACGGCGCAGAAGGGGCACACGGTGGTGACTTCCTTCGCTCCTTCAATTTTTAAGGAGGTGGCGTAAGCCTTCGCCTCTTTGAGATCGAATCCAAAATGGGCGAGCGAAAGGCACATGGCTCCCGCACCGACCATTTTCAGAAAGCTTCTACGTGTGTACGCCATGAATGAAGCTCCTTAAAATTAAAATACTTTATAGTTGAGCTAGTTACACATATGTCCACGATTCGGGAGCAAGGTACACATGTGTTTGCAATAAGCTATAACCGATTTCCAATGCCATGTCTATTTTCGTGACAAGAAAAACTTGTGAGCTTCGAGGGGTGACGAAGGGGGCGCCGTTGGCAGAAACGCGCCAGGGAAAGGAGGAGTTTTTTTCAAAAAGAGTGGAAGAAAAGGCCTATGAAAAGAAGTCGTTAAAAGAAAATCCCGAGATCTGAAAAAGACCTCGGGATATTTTTGCTGGTAGCAAGGGGGAGATTTGAACTCTCGACACTACGGGTATGAACCGTATGCTCTAACCAACTGAGCTACCTTGCCGTTGAAATAGAAATTTACATATTCTTTTTAAATTAGTCAAGCGAATTAAATGCGTCCATAAGAAAGGGAAGAACCTGTTTTTTGCGGCTCATCATGCCTGGCATCCAATGTTCGGCCAGCGCGTCAGCCCAGGGAGTGTCCGGGGCCCCTTGATGTTCGTGATAGTCCGACTGGTTGTCACGAGCGTAAGCTGGGGCGACGTTACGGACCTTGGGCATCCTGTAGGCGTCAAGTTTTACGTTGAACGCTTTTTCCGTTACGGAGAGATCGCGGGAAGCCACCAGCATCTGAGAGCCTTCTTTTATGATATCGGTAGCCAGGAACATGACGGTATGGCAGCCGCGCTCTTCCATCAGTTTGCGGGCAGCTTTGAAGAGATCCGCCTTGATGGCGTCGATCATGCAGGCGTCCATGAGTTCGAGCTGTCCTATGCCGACTCTGCGTCCGTTGATGTCAAATTCTTTGTAGTCACGCTGGAAAAGATTGTCAGCAGAGTCGTGGAGGTCGGATTTGGCCCGGAACATGTCCATACCGAGCGTCATGATATCCTCAACGCCGGCGATCTCGGCCAGTTCCGCCGCGGCGCGGCGGTCAGCGTCCGTGGTGGTGGGGGAGCGAAAGAGCACCGTGTCGGACAGTATGGCGCAGAGCATGCCTCCGGCCAGGTAGGTGGGCACATATCCTCCATAGAAGTCATACATGGATTTGAGGATGGTATTGCAGCATCCGACCGGCCAGACCCACATTTCGAGGGGGGATGTGGTGGTGACGTCGCCAAGCTTATGATGATCGACCAGAGAAACGATGGTGCTGCTTTCAAATCCATGGGGAGCCTGAGCCAGATCGGAAAAATCCACCAGGCTGACCTGTCTGCCGGCGACGCTCTCTATGATGCGCGGAGGCTTGATGCCGAAACGCTGCATGACGAAATTAGTTTCCGGATTCGTGCTGCCCTGCACCTTGGGACTGGAGGGTAGACCCCGCTGGTTTTGAAGTTCCGCCAGCGCGATGGAGGCAATGACGGAATCGGTATCTGGGTTTTTGTGACCGAACACCTGGATGCGTTGGGGGCGGGAAGAGGAAGCCATGAAAAACTCCGAAAAAGAGAATGACGTGTCAGCGGAAGAAATGCCCGACGCTGATCGGGAATCCGAATATTGCGGAAGGCACAAAAAAAAGTCCAAGAAAAATCCTGGACTTTTTATTCTTTTGGTAGCAAGGGGGAGATTTGAACTCTCGACACTACGGGTATGAACCGTATGCTCTAACCAACTGAGCTACCTTGCCATAGACCGGAAACATCCGGCGCAGGAACGTTCTTATAAAAAAGGGATAGCTTTGGCAAGCATTTTTTTTGCATTTCAGTAATTTTTTTAACGAACCATGAAGAAGTATACGGGAATAGCCAGCAGCAGTCTATAAATAGCGAAAGGTTTCAGTGTGTTGCGTCCAAGGATAGAGATAAAGACGCGCATGGCCGCTATAGCGGAGAGAAAGGCGCACACGGATCCGACAACAAAAAAAGGAATGTCGGCCGCCGTAAACAGCGATAAAGACTTGATAAGGTCATAACCAGCGGCGCCTATAATAATAGGAACTGCGGCAATAAAGGAATACTCAGCGGCGACTTCGCGTCGAACGCCGAGAATCATGCCGCCCATGAGCGTGGACGCGGAGCGTGAAAAGCCGGGCCATAGCGCGAGGCACTGAAAGCAGCCAATGCCGAACGCCTGGCGAAGAGAAAGCTGATCCAGATTTTGCACGGGCATGCGATTCTGACGCGGAGCCAGCAAGTGTTCGACGATGAGCATAAGAACCGCGCCGCAAACCAGAGCTGCGGTCACGGTGGCCGGCGTGAACAGCGACTTGATGAAGCCATGCAGCGCGAGTCCGAGCGATGCCGCGGGCAGGGTGGTGAGAATCAGCATCAGGATGCCGCGGAGTCCGGCGAAGGAAGGCTTGCGTTCGCCAGGACGAAGCAGACCGAGAAAGCGTTTCCAATAAAGAGTGAGCACGGCAAGAATGGCGCCCACTTGGATGACGACTTCAAATGTGGCAGCTTTGGGACCGGAAAAGCCCAGAAGATCGGAAGCGATTACGAGATGCCCGGAAGAAGAAATGGGAAGAAACTCGGTAAGTCCCTCTACAATGCCAAGAACGCTTGCTGTGAAAAGAGAGTCCATATCGGTCAGTTCCTGGACGCGCCGCTGGAGATGGCGCGCTCGACGAAGGAGAGCGTTTCCGTGTAGAAATTCTGGGAAGAGCCGTAAGTGTACGGCGTGAGCACGCGCGTACGATTTGCGCCCACCATAAGTCCGACAATAACCTGCGCGGTGCTGGCGGGCGTAAGTTTAATGACGGTGCCGTCGACGACGCCGCGCTGGAGTTGTATTTCCAGCAGATGATGCACTTCGGCGAATTTACGGAGCATGATTTCTCGGTCATCGCTGGCTTTCATGTCACTGTAGGGAGAGCAGCGCACCAAGACGAGCCAGTTGGTGTGCGGATCAATGGAAAATTCCAGATAGGCGCGGCAAAAACAGAGCACGCCGGTGAGTCCGTCAGCGGTGCCTTCCGTTGCGGAACGCAGAACATCCAAAAAATGTTCTAGCACGTCCATGCCGGCGGCAAAGAACAGCTTTTCCTTATTACCGTAATGGTGAGTAAGCAGTCCCAGCGCCACGCCGGCTCTGTCTGAGATTTTTTTGAACGTCGTTTCAGCAAAACCGTATTCGCCGAATAGTTCTTTGGCCGCCTGCAGCAACGCTTCCTTTTTGGTAACGCCTTTCATGTTCATGGTCTTAACTTGTGTCCTTTGCGGGGGACAGTGGACCGGGGTCGGGACGCCTCGGTCTTGAAAGGGAACGCTCTCCGCCGGGCAGGTTCCCATACGCCTGATTCCCGAGGGGAAAGCGGTCGGAGAATTTTCTTGACGGCTTCAGGTTTGCCTTATTGCCGGAATAAACGCAAGTCGTTTGTTTGTTCAAACAGTCAGATGCTGAGCGGTTATCATGGGACAGAAACTGGACATCCCTTCCATTCCCCAGTATTCTTTCGCAAATGTAGAAAATTCCGAATTTCGCGTCATGGAGGATTCATGGCTCGCTGCTTGGCTGTCGTCGCGATCAGTATATGGTTTACCCTGCTATCCCCTTACCTCACGTCTGTGTTCATTGCGGCGGTGACCGCCGCTCTGACGCTTCCCGTCTACCGTTGGCTGAGGGCGAGAATGGCAAAAACGTCGGCGATAGCTTTTTTTTCCGTAGGACTTGTGATCTGCGTAGCGACGCCCATTACGATAGTGATAGTCATGGTCGTTCCGCAGGCCTTGGAGGGAGCCAAACGTCTCAGCGCATGGTGGCAGAATGGACACCCCATTCCTCCGGCCATTGCCTATTACGCGGGAGAAGCCTATAGACTATTTGTGGAAAATGTACCCAACGCTACGGAATATCTTGATAAACTTGAAAATGATTTCAACATGGTGGTGAACGCGCTGATCAAGAATATTCTCTCTAAAGGGTTGAATCTTGCAGGGGACACCATGGGGATGGTGTGGTCGATTTTTCTTTTTATTGTTTTTACGTGTCTTATTGTCGTATACGCCCCGTCCATTCGTCGAGTCGTTCTTCAGATCTTGCCCCAGCATGACGACATGGTGGATCGTTTCGTCGCCGTGCTCCATAACGCCAGCCGCTCCGTGTTCATCAGCATTGTTTTTGTTCCCATTATTCAGGGAACGCTTACCGGCCTCGGCCTTCGTTTTCTTGATGTGCCGGATCCCGCTTTCTGGGGGCTGCTTGCGGTGTTCTGCGCGGTGATTCCTCTTGCCGGAACGGCTATTGTCTGGTTGCCCATAACCGTGTATTTGGGTGCGACGCAGTCTCTGGCTTCGGCGTTGATGCTGTTGGCGTGGGGCAGCGTTGTAGTTGCGGGGTCCGACAACCTGCTGCGTCCGTATTTTCTTAAGACGGGCATAGAGGTTTCCATGGTGGTGCTTCTTCTTTCTATTGTCTGCAGTCTTGCTGTGTTCGGCGCGGTGGGCATCATTGCCGGCCCCGTGATGGTGGCTATGGCCAGACAGTCGATGGTGGAGAGCGAACTGCTTTCCCGATGTCACGGGAAGAGTTAACGGAGCTGGCTTAAATTCGCTGAGGCGAGTTTTTGTTCTATGAACACATAATACGACGGAGTTTACGGATGGCCATACTGAACGCAAAATATATAGCCGAACTGGAAGAATATCTGAAGTCCGGTAATCTTGAAGAGGATTTCAAGTGGTCTGTGGAAGAGAGAAGGGGGGAGATTCTGGAGTTTTTGGAAAAACTCATGGATCTCGGAGAACTTGCGGACGAGACCGCCACGCACATTATTTTCAAAGGGCAGCTTGGCGCGCTCATGGGCATGCCGGACGAGAAGGCGGAACCGGAACAGCCTTCGCCCGCGGTGGAACAAGGCGCGTCCATGGAGCTTCCGCGACGCGACTAGCGTTGAGCTGGCGACGCGGATGCGTCGCTTTTGCTTCTGACGCCGCAGTGCTGACTTCCTGATGACGCTCGAAATTCGCGATGACTCTTAGAAGCGTGTTGGTCTGAAGCGGAGATGTGGAGCGACAACGAAGCATCAAACAATACGCGACAGGACGTCCTGCATGTGCGGGAGAAGGCTCCCATGCGTTCAGGAAAGGAGACCGACAGGTTTCTGATAAGTTGTCATGTTATTGGAGCGAACCGATGATGCGGAGGAAAATGGCGTCATCGATGTTGAACGAGGACGCAGGAAAGGCCTCCTCCGAACAGCGTATCGCGGGCGCGTACGGAAAAACGACGGCGTTCCCGATAAAGGAATTCTTCCAGGTCACGACCGTGTTTCAGGCTTCCCTGCGAGGCGACGACTCTGAGAGGGGCGAACAGAAAGACAGCCGGATACTCCAAATTGCGTTCCGGGCGTTTGAAGTCGAGAAACAGGGTGTAGTCGGCTCGCGCGCACGCTTGGGACAAAAGATCGTTAAGCTCGTCTTCAGAGAGAAGGCTCAGGGGAAAACAGCTGACGGCGAGGACGCGTTCTTTCGGCGCGCGCTGGATGAGATCGATCGTCGACCGGAAAATATTTTTTTCGGAAGGAAGGAAAACAGGACCGAAATCCAGCAGCGAATGAGCTCCGATAGCGCGGGCGCGCGTTTCTATGGGAGGAAGGGCGCGCTTTGCGAGGGGCGTCAGCATCAGAGACGCTCGGAAGAAAGGCTTCAAGCGTCGAGTTCCATATAAGTCGCTGATTGAAGCGGCGTTTCCCCCACGGTCATGCTGTACATGCGCACCGGCATGTCGGCCAGACGCTTTTTCATCTGACCGTACAGATAGCGGGCGAGATTTTCTGAGGAAGGATTGATGACGTCAAAAGGCGGCAGTTCATTGAGATACAGGTGATCAATGGTCGCCAGTTCTGCCCGCAGCTCTTTTTTCAATGCAGAAAAATCCGCCACCAGTTCCGTATCGGGGGTAAGGGTTTCCCCTTCCACGACCATTTCCACCAGATAGTTGTGACCATGCAGGGTTTCGCATTTTCCCTGATAGTGGCGAAGCGCGTGGGCGGCCGCAAAGTCTCCGCGAATGGTAAGTCTCCAAAGCGGTCTGGTCATATTTTCCGTGTCTCCTTCCGTGGCGTCGTTACTGTCGGAGCGCAAGGCGGGCCTTGGCCCATGCGTCCATGTCTTTATTGAGTTGAGGGCTGGCCTGCACTCTCCAGCGCGGACCGAGTTCCATGATGCATGTGCGGTTGTTCAGTTCAAATTGAATTTGAACGGTGGACGTTCCCTTGTGTTTTTCCAGAATGGCCTTGAACTCCTGAATGTCGGCGTCGCCAGTGCACGCCAGAGGATACGGAAACAAGACGGGATGGTCGCTGGCCATGCAGGCTTCGAGCAGCGGCCTTGCCGAATCGCAGAGCAGCTTGATTTCCTTGACGGCGTTTTCTTCTTCATCCTCATCATCGTAATCGTCGTCATCTCTGGCGTCCACGGTGCCGACGAGTTCTATGAGCGGGCGTTCGGCGTGAAGCGTCTCCTTGATGGCGGCGTAAGTCTTGGGGAAAATAGTGACTTCGGCGTGTCCCGTGAGGTCTTCCACCTGCACGAAAGCCATTTTGTCGCCTTTTCTGGTGATGAATTCTTTCACGCTGGTGACGAGAACGCCCGTTTTCACTGATCCCTTGCCGAGTTCGCCTATTTCTTCAAGAGTGAGCAGACCGAGCCTCTGCATGTCACGGCGGAAAGGTTGAAGAGGGTGACTGGTCAGATAGAAGCCCAGCGAGTCTTTTTCAAACGTCAGTTTTTGATCATCGTCCCATTCTGGCGTGTCCTGCTCCTCGCAGGGGAATCCTATGCCGGGCATAGGCGCGGCTTCCACGGAAGAAGAGAACGACAGCAACGATATCTGGGCGGAGTTTTTTTCTTTCTGTTTTTTTTTCTCTCTGTCCACCACGGCGTCGAGACTGGCCAGCATTCCCGCGCGGCTGACGCCGAAGCAATCGCAGGCTCCGCCTTTGATAAGGCTTTCCAGCACTCGCTTGGTGACTTTACGCAGATTGACGCGGGTGCACAGGTCGAGCAGGGATTTATACGGACCGTCCGCTTCACGAGAACGGACGATTTCATTGATGGCTTCATCGCCCACGTTCTTCACTCCGCCGAGGCCGTACACGATGGAAGATCCGCTGGGAGTGAAAGTTCTCAGACTGATCTGGACGTCCGGCGGCAGAACTTCGATGTTCATGTCACGACAGGCGGAGATATAGTTGAGAATTTTATCTTGGTTGCCGATTTCCGAAGAAAGCAGGGCGGCCATGAACTCAACTTTAAAGTAATACTTTAAATAAGCTGTGCCGTAGGTGATGTAGGCGTAGGCTGCTGAGTGCGCCTTGTTGAAACCGTATTCTGCAAATTTTTCCATGAGGTCGAAGATTTCATTGGCCTTTTCCTTGGGAACGCCTCGCTCGGACGCGCCTTTGAGGAAAATATCGCGTTGTTTGGCCATCTCTTCGGCTTTTTTCTTACCCATGGCGCGACGCAGAAGGTCGGCGCCGCCGAGCGTATACTTGGCGGTGATCTGCGCGATCTGCATGACCTGTTCCTGGTAGACGATGACGCCGTAGGTGTCTTTCAGGCAGGATTCCAGTTCAGGAAGAGGATAGGTGACTTCAATTTCTCCGTGTTTGCGCTTGATGAATTCATCCACCATGCCGGAATTGAGAGGGCCGGGGCGATACAGCGCGAGCATAGCCACAAGATCTTCGAAGCCTGAAGGCTTGAGCATGCGCAGATATTTGCGCATGCCCGTGCTTTCGAGCTGGAACACGCCGTCGGTGTCGCCGCGGGAAAGCAGATCATAGATGTTCTGATCATCCGTGGGCAGATTTTCCATATCTGGAGCTTCTTTGCCCTGCTGAACGATGTTCTTCACCGCGTTGGAGATCACGGTCATGGTGCGCAGACCGAGAAAGTCGAACTTCACAAGGCCGACTTTTTCGACAAACTTCATGTCAAAAGCGGCGATCTGTTCGCCTTTGCGCCCGGCGAAAAGCGGAAGGTATTCCTCCATGGGCTTGTCAGACACCACGACGCCCGCAGCGTGGGTAGAGGCGTGGCGCGTCAGCCCTTCCAGCCGACGGGAAATATCGATGAGTTTTTTGACTTCCGGTTTTGTTTTGTATTCTTCCGCGAGCTCAGGAACCGTGTCGAGAGCTTTCTGGAGCGTCATCTTGAGATCGGCAGGGATCATTTTAGCGATGCGCGTCGTTTCATTGAAGGGGATGCCCATGGCGCGGCCAACGTCCTTGACCACGGCCTTGGCCTTCATTTTACCGAACGCGGCAATCTGCGACACCTTATCCTTACCGTACTTTCTGGTGACGTAATCGAGCACTTCGAGTCGCCGATCTTCGCAAAAGTCGACGTCGATATCGGGCATGCTGACGCGTTCGACGTTAAGAAAACGTTCAAAGAACAGTTTGTTGGGAAGCGGGTCGATGGATGTGATGCGCAAAGCCCACGCCGCCACGGAACCTGCGGCGGACCCACGTCCGGGCCCTACGGGAATGCCGTTGTTCTTGGCCCAGTTGATGTAGTCCTGCACGATGAGGAAGTAGCCTGGGAAGCCCATGTCACAGATGACCTTGAGCTCCATTTCCAGCCTGTCCCGATATTCCTGGACGTTGATGGTGTCTTTGTGAGGATGTTTTTCCAGTCTTTTTTCCAGACCTTCCCTGGCCATGCGGCAGAATTCGCTGGCGAGGGTCATGCCTTCAGGCAGATCGTAGACAGGAAAGTGATACGGCGGCGCGTGCAGCTGTATTTCCAGGTGACAGCACTGATCCGCGATTTTGAGGGTGTTTTCCATGGCCTCGCGCGGAGCTCCGTCCAGTCCGGCGCGCATTTCCTCTTCCGACTTGTAGTAGAGATCGCGCGCTTCAAAACGGAAACGCTTGGGATCGTCCACTTTTGACTGCGTTTGAATGCAGAGCAGAATGTCATGCGCCTCCACGTCGTCGGCGTTGAGGTAATGGCAGTCGTTGGTAGCGACGACGGGGAGTTTTGTGGCGTCGGCCAATTCAAGAATGCGTTGGTTGACCAGTGCCTGTTCAGGCAGGCTGTTGGCCTGAACTTCCAGATAAAAGCGTTCGGGAAAAAGAGAGGAATATTCGCGCGCTATGGCTATGGCGTCGTCAAAGGTGCC
>CALUUX010000078.1 GCA_944324085.1 uncultured Mailhella sp.
TCAAACGGTGGCGCGGCATTGCTACTAGATACGCGAAGATGCTCTCATCGTTTGAGGCTGCCGTACAAATCCGCTGTATAGCGATATGGCTCAAGGTGTTAACTTAACTCGTGTAGACACTATCTAGTGATGTTGAATCAGATACAGCTCTGGACGCGGGGATATGGGGATCTAGCGTTCAGGGCTGTTGCGCCCGAAAGAATTGTCTATGAGTGTTCGCAATTGCGTTAGCAGGGATGTGTCCGGTTTTTCGAAATGGAACGGCAGGCGTGGGGCATGGCCTACATACGTCCATTTCGAAACCCCGAGTTCATGGAAGGGAAGAAGCTCGAAGTCTTTCACATTGGGAGCGTTGCGTATGATATCGAGAACGCCTTTGACATGCTCCACGGTAGCGTTGACTCCAACAATAAGCGGGGTTCTGGCGATAAAACGCACATTGGGGAACTTTTCATAAGCCTTACGAAAGTTTGCGATAATGGGAGTCACCGGAGCTCCGGTAAGCTTCTTATGGCGTTCGTCGTCAAGGCATTTGTAGTCGTGCATCACGACATCCGTGTATGGGAGAACCTTTTCAAAAGACTCCCAAGGAACATTCCCCGCCGTTTCTATGGCAGTGGAAAATCCCATGCTTCTCGCTGCGGCCAGCAGCTCGGCCGAGAAGTCCGCCTGCATCAGACATTCTCCTCCGCTAAGCGTCACGCCGCCTTCAGATTCGGCGTAAAAAACGCTTTCTTTCTGAATGGCGTCCAGAACTTCTTCGACGCTCATCCATTTGCCGTATTGGGTGAATGATTTGGCCGGACACACGGGAACACAGGAGAAACAGGAGGAACAGCGTTCTCTGTCCACATGTATTTTCGTATCCACGCCAGCTGTCGCATCCAGTCGTAAGGCTTTTTCGGGACAAATTTCCAGACAACGCCCGCACTGATTGACTCCGATGCATCTCCCGGGATTCATTCCCAGTTCCTGGCGGGCAAGCATATTTTCAGGATTGCAGCACCAGGCGCATCGAAGAGTGCAACCTTTTAGGAAAACGACGCTGCGGATACCTGGCCCGTCATGAATACAGAAATGCTGTATCTGCGTGACAAGCCCACGTGTGCCGGCCATAGAATTTACTCCGCGCGCAGGTTAATGCTGTTCTCTTCGGGCAGCCTTTTCACGCATTTCCCGAATACGTTGATTGATCATGGGACGGAAGTACTCTCCCAATCCCAGGAGGGCTCCTCCGGTTACCTCGATTTCTTGTCCCGTTATCATGGCCGCCTCTTCGCTGGCGAGGAACAGTGTCGTGGCCGCGATATCTTCCGGAAGGATCATGCGCCCCAAGGGAATGGTGCTTTTAACGATGGTTTCCAGGTATTCTTTTGTTGTAGAATTGACCAGCATGGGCGTTTTCACCGATCCCGGACAAATAGCGTTTACGGTGACGCCGTACTCCGCCATTTCCCAGGCAAAGTGGTGATTAAGTCCGCTGATGCCGTATTTGGATACGGTGTAGTCTACGCTGCCGAAAAAGCTCATGCGTCTGGCGGCAAGGGAGGAAATTAATATGACCCTTCCATGGCGGCGTTTCATCATGTACGGCGCAATAGACTTGCAGGCAAAAAAGGCTCCTTTCAGGTTGACGGCCAGAACTTCGTCCCACAGTTTTTCTTCCATCTCAAAGAGTTTGGCCGGAGTGCGCTGTATGCCAGCGTTGTTGACAAGAATATCGGGTTCTCCAAGTTCGGCAACTACCTGTTCCACAACGTTTTTCATGGAGCATTCTATGGATACGTCGCCGCAAAGGGCAAGGGCCCGACCTCCTTCCCTCCGAATTTCTTCGGCCACACGTTCAATGCCTTCGCGGCGTCTGGCCATTAAAGCGACCCTGGCGCCTTTTCTAGCGAATTCCTTAGCGATTTCTTCGCCTATTCCTTGTCCCGCGCCGGTTACGAGAGCTACCTTTCCTGAAAAGTTCATGATGAATTCCTTACGAGTCTGGTTGACTCTTGCTCATAGCTGTCAGTGAAGAAGCGGTATGTCCTGAAAATCGTCCTTTGGTCTGATCGCGGTAGAGGGCTACAGAAACGACTCTTCCGTCCGATCAATAATTTCCGCTTGAAGCTCAGGGCTAAGATCCACAAAATAAGCGCTGTATCCGGCTACGCGGACAACCAGGTTCCGATATTTGTCTGGATCGGCGCGGGCGGCGAGCAGGGTTTCCTTATTGATGATGTTGAATTGGATATGCCAGAGTTTCATGGCGCGCCATGCGCGAATAAAGGACATGAGGCGTCTCGTTCCCTCTTCTCCTGCCACATTGGCGGGACTGAACTTCATGTTGAGGAGATCCGCGCCTTTTTCTCGATATCCCACGGGGCGGACGTACGCGATGGATCGCAGAGCGGAAGTTGGTCCATCCACATCAGCGCCATGAGAGGCGGAAACGCCTTCCGACAGGTAAACGCCGCTTTTACGTCCATTGGGCGTGGCCGCCACAACCTTACCGGCGGGAACATGGAAGGTAATGGGAATGCAGCGCAGCATGAATCCCTGATTATGCGGTTTAGGATTGGCATGAAGGAAATCAAGGAGCGTTGTGATGATTCGTCGACCGATGTTGTCGGCGTAGGCGTCGTTGTTGGCGTATTTCGGGGCATTCAAGCACATCTGCCGGATATCTTCATAGCCTTCGAAATCAGCGTCCAGAGCCTTTATGAGCTCATCCATGCTGATTCGATGCTCGTCATAGACGAGTTTTTTTACGGCGGCCAACGAGTCAATGGCGGTGCCGAGACCGATGGATTCCAGGCAGGAGAGGTCGATAGCTCCAGGAATATATTCTCCGTGGCGGTGAAGATCCATCCCGCTTTCCATGGCGAGATTATGCAAACTTGAGGCGAACGGCGCGGCAAAGAACTTGGATTTCATAGCGTTGGCGACGTATTGATGCCGCATTTCAGCATCAGTCATAGCCAGCATTTGTGCCTTGAAGGCGTTCCAGAAGTCCTCATACGAGACAAAGGTTCTTGGATCGCCAGTGCGAGGGCCGAATTGGTGATTGCCGAACCGTTTCATTTTGCCGTCGTTTATGGTCATTTCTATGAGCGCGCCATAGTTAAGATGACCATTGGCGGTTACATGAGTTTCTCTGTTTGGCAGGCGGGACTCCACGCAGCCAGATGCCCCGTAGTCGAGAGCTTCAGCGTAAGGCGCGCCGTTAGCAAGATAGAAGGGCACGATAACGTCGTCATTGAGCAGTTTGGGAATGCCCTTGCCGTCCTTGATGACCTCCGCGACCGCATGCAGAAGCTTTTCTGGCGTTCCGGAATGGATGCGGACGGCAAGTTCGGGATAGGTGCACTGAAGAGGACGCGCGGATTCCAGGGCCAGATATGTCACGTCGTTGGTAGCGTCAAAGCCTTCAGGGGTTTGTCCTCCTATGGTAACGGATTCAAAATGGGCGAACCCTTCAAAACCTTCCGCCATAGAGGGAATCATTCGCAGTTCTGCGCTCTGCCACATATTCAGCCACAGACACTGCAGAAGTTCGCAGGCTCGTTCGGGCGTGATGGAACCTTTTTCTTTGTCACTGGCGTACAGTGGATAGAGGTATTGATCTATGCGTCCGTCGCTTATTTGTCCTCCGACGTTCTGTTCAAAACGAGAAAATAGCTGGGTGAACCATTGAGCCTGAACGCCTTCTTGGAACGTGCGCGCGGGAAATTCGGGAACGCGTCGACATGTTTCGGCGATTTGGAGAAGTTCCGCCTTTCGTTCTGCCCTCTTTTCCGTCTGAGCCATGGTTTCGGCCAGATGGGCATAGCGTCGTGCATAGGTGATAATGGCATTGCAGACAATGACGACAGCTTCATAAAATGGGCCCTTTGCGGTGACGTCGGCTGGATTTTTCAACGCTGACAAACGTTGATTCGCCTCGTCCCGTATGGAAGCAAAACCACGTTTAATAACTTTTTCATAATCATGAAACCAATTTTGAGAGTGGCGTGCAACAATGGAAGATATAATTATCATTGTTGATTCAGTATAGTTATTTTTGTCAGGCCCATAAATATAGTTTCTGCTGTCTTCTGGAAGACTCTGCATAAAGGCTTTTGGAAAATCTTTATCTTTCCAATAAGGATATAATACATTAAGCATGATATCCTTATCTTCATCCGTTACCGTAATAGCGCCGTTTTCTCTCTTTCCAAAAGAGGAAACCGCATCTTCAAGCATGCTGCCGTCAAGTTCGGGGTAGACAAAACCGTATCGTCCCATGTTAGGGTGAGGGCGTCCGACAATAAGCTCGTCATCAAGAATACGCACGGTAATGTTGCGTGCGATGCGGTCCAACGCTTTCGCCCAGCGCAGCACCAGAGGTTGTCCTTCGGTTTCGCGAAAGGATTCCGTGAAGAGCATTGCCCGTTCCAGGTGAACCCGGGGAACTTTATTCACCCGGATGCTTTCGAACATGCGCAAAATGCGATCGCTTACCTCATACATGGATGCCGCATTATTACCTATGGCGCTTTCTTGCGCGGAGCGCGCTTGAAACGCTTTTGCGTGGCTCATATTTGCACTCGTATTTTCCATGATTATTTCCTCCTTGCTGGGGGCAACATAGTTTGAGATAAAAAATGCAAATTATGTGCCATCAATGTGTTTACATGTATTTATTTGAAATTACAAATAATTTTTAATTTTCCAGTGTCTTTGAATTGAGATTTTTTATCAAAATAAAGAAATATTCTTGAAATCAAGATAATCAGCTAACTTCCAGAAAACGAAGAACGGTTTGATAATGAGGGGCGGCGATACGGAGCTTGTGAGGGGAGACTCAGCGTTGAGGGGGCATCTTGGAGGATATCCGGAATGCGTTGTCATCGATGTGAACGGTCGGTGCAGGTTGCTTATGGGTAAGGCTATGTATGTTCTATTTAATATATGGAAATTATTAATATTTTTATTATGGATAGAGAAGCTGTGCCGACGAATGATGAAAACAAGAGAAACTTCGTTCTTGCGGGAATCGGTGGATTTTGTCATGCTCCGTCATGCTGAAATAGCGGTGCCTTCCTTGCGGAAGGCAAGGTTTTCATGCGCGCGGCAACGTTGGCATGAGAGGCATGTCATTCACATCGGCGGGAAAGATGTATCAAAGCCCTACGTTAAAACTTCTAAGCTGGCTTCCGGCATTTGTCATCAATAGCGACAACGCGTTGCTGTTCTGGAACGACGCTTGCGCGAGTCTTACGGGAATTGCCGCGGAGCGCGCGTTGGGCACAAGTCTGCATGATTCCTTGTTTCGAGGCGTGCACAACTGTTCTCTGGCCACGCTTCTGCTTTTTGAATCCGCGGAACAACTGGAATCTCGCTTGAAAAGTTCTTTTGAAGGGCTTGAAAAGTTTTTTCTTCCTGAAGAAGTGTGGATGCTTCGACAGCAGAATCTTGTTCTCGGGGATAGTTCTTATGCGGTGACGTACATGGCTCATCGTTGCGTTGTGGACGATCGTCCCTGCGCCGCGCAGATCATTTTGCCCGGAACGCAGCTGTACGGCACGGACAACCTGGATTTCGAGGATTACAGGGAGCTTGTGGAAAATATCGGCGACGGATTTCTGCTCAATCAGAACAATAAGATCGTTCTGGCCAACAAGGCGTTGGCGCAGCTCTGGGGCTATGACGATCCTCGGGATCTGCTGGGGAGGAATATCAGCGAGTTCATTGCCGATTCCCATAGGGAACAGTTTCTTCAGGCGCATCAGGAAAAACTGGAAGGGCAGCTTTCCAACCACACATGGCCCCATTTGACAAGAAGCGGGCACAAGGTCTGGCTCGAAGGGCATCCCAAGTTCATTTTGTGGAAGGGCTCGCCGGCCATTATTACGACGCTGGTCAACGTGACCGAGGCCAGAAAGCGAGAGCGCAGCATGCAGAAAGAGGCGGAAGAGCTGCGTCAGGAAAATTTTCGGCTGCGTTCTTCCCTCGTGAACAACAGTTGGCAGTTTCAGGAAATCGTGGGCAAAAGCCAGCCCATGCGCAGCGTCTATGAAATGCTCATGAAAGCCGCTGAAGGCAATTCCAACGTCATCATTTACGGCGAGTCAGGCACCGGCAAGGAGCTTGCGGCCAGAGCCATACACCGATTGAGCAATCGAGCCAACAAACCTTTCGTCACCGTGAACTGCGGAGCCATCCCTTCGGAGCTTTTGGAAAGCGAGTTTTTCGGCGTCAAAAAAGGAGCGTTCACCGGCGCGTACGCCGATAGAAAAGGTTATCTCGATCAGGCTGACGGCGGCGTGCTATTTCTGGACGAAATAGGCGAACTGCCTCTTGCCATGCAGGTCAAGCTGCTGCGCGTCATTGAGTCTCGAACCTACAGTCCCGTGGGCTCCCCGGAAGTGCGCAACGTGGATTGCAGAATCATAGCCGCGACCAACCGCAATCTCATCAATGAGGTGGCCTCCGGCAATTTCCGGGAGGATTTGTTCTATCGTTTGCACGTCGTGCCTATCTATATGCCTCCGTTACGCGACAGAAAGGAAGACATTCCTCTTCTTCTGGAGTGCATGATCGCCCGCTATGGGGATAAGGGGCAGAAACAGCACGCCGTTCCGCATACCGTGTTGGAACAGATGTACAAGTACGACTGGCCGGGCAACGTACGTGAATTCGCCAATACCGTGCAGCGATGGCTTACGCTCGGCACCCTGGATCTCATTCATACGTCGTCTTCGACGCACGGTGAGCAGGAAGAGGCGCCCACGTCGTCGTACACGCTTTCGCAGGCTCTCGCGGCGTATGAGAAAAAGCTGATCGCCGACGCTCTGAAGCGGGCGGGCGGCAACAGAACCGCGGCGGCCAGGATGCTCGGCATATCGCGGCGCAATCTCTACCGAAAGCTGGAAAGTGAGACGTAATTTGCACATGTGTGTCTAATTTGACATAATATTATAACATGCTGATTTAACAATTAATAATTATTTCACTTGTGTCTATTTTGACACATATCTTTGTTGAACGTGGCGGTAACGTCAAGGTTCAATATATTCAACATATTATTTTTCTTATATAAAAGGCGAATGGCATACTTATTGCAGCAAGTTGGTTGTCCGGTTTTTTCCGGAACGTTCCGCTTCACCCTTGCCACAGGAGACAAGTATGCTTCATTTTCGCCACGCCGCGTTCATGCTCGTTCTGACTGCGCTCACCGTCGCCATGCCCGTATCGCAGGCTCAGGCCGCCAAAACCCTCAAGTTCGCCGAACAGAATTCTGAAACTTCCTGGGGATCCGTCCACGGAACGCAGCCGTGGATACAGAAGGTGGAAGAGGCTTCCGGCGGCGCGCTGAAGTTCGATCTTTACGCCAACCAGAGTCTGGCCAAAGGGTCTCAGGTATGGTCGGCCACCAAGAAAGGCATCACGGACGTCAGCTGGAACGCCATGGCCGTGTATCCGGGCATGAATCCGCTTGCCGAAGTCATAACTTTGCCCGGTCTGCCGTATCACGATCCCATGCAGGCCAGCGAAGCCCTTTGGAAAATGTACGAGAAATTTCCTCAGTTCGCCCGGCCTTACGCCGACAACAAGCTGCTCGCCCTTTTCACCTCTGACGTTTTCAACCTTGTGTCCACCAAGCCCATCCGCACGCTGGAAGATCTGAAGGGCAAGAAGATACGCACCGTCGCCGGACCGCTCGTCGACGCGCTTGAAGCTCTCGGCGCCATTCCCGTCGTCATTCCCATGCCCGACGTCTACCTCGCGCTTCAGCGCGGCACCATTGACGGCACGCTGGCGTCCTGGGAACCCATCAATGGCTTCCGTTTTTATGAAGTGGCCAAGTACGTCGTCACCAACGCTCCGTTCGGCTTCTCCTTCTTCGGTGTGGCCATGAACAAGAAGGCCTATGACAGACTCTCGGCGGAAGCGAAAAAAGCTATCGACGATAACAGCGGCCTGGCGGGCAGTCGCTGGTGGGCGGAAAACTTTTCCTATTCTTCCCGGTCCGTGCTCGACACGCTTCGCGGCAACGGCGTTGAAATTGAAACCATCGAGCTGACCCCTGAAGAACGGGCGCGTTGGGTCGAACTCGCCGGCGAACCCATCTGGGAAGTCTGGGCCAAGAACGCTGAGGAAAAGGGCCTGACGGAAGCCAGAGCCGTCCTTGATTACGCGCTGGGCAATACCCACTGATATTGTTTCTGAAAAGAAGACGTAGGTCTTCATTCGAGGAGCGTCTATGTTTCAGAAAGTCTTTGACGGCTTCGTCAAGTTTCTTCTTGGCGTGGGAGCGGTAACGCTGGCCTTTGCCATGATCATCACCACTCTTGACGTCATCATGCGCTATTTCTTTCACAGTCCCATTCAGGGCGTTTATGAGATCATTGAACTGCTCATGGGCGTTCTTTCTCCCATCGCCATTCTTTACTGTTCGTACAAGAAAGGGCATGTCAGCGTCGATCTCGTGTACAACATGCTCAGCGCGCGTCTTAAAAAATTCACGTTGATTCTGTCTTTGACCTGTACCTGCGCCGTGTTCATTCTGCTGGCGACGCAGGCCGTTCCCCTGATTGTCGAAGTCATGGAGAGCAATCTCTGTACGCCCACGCTTGGGCTGCCCATGTGGCCGGCGGCGGCAGTCATCTGCCTTTCCTTCATGCTCGTGATCCCCATTTCCATCTGCGAGCTCATCGCCGCCTTCCATTCCAGTGAGGAGGATAAATCATGAGTCCGTTTGTCGTCGGCTGCCTGGGCATGCTTGTCTTGATATTGACCATCTGCGCCCGTATTCCCATTGGCGTGGGCATGGTTCTGGTGGGAACCGCGGGATTCGCCCTGTTGTCCGGTCTGGAGCCGGCCCTGGGCATAGCGCAGGGCGTGCCGTATGAAACCTTTGTTCAGTACAGCTACAGCGTGGTGCCGCTGTTCCTTCTCATGGGGCAGTTCGCGTTCAAGTCCGGCGTCAGCGAGGATCTGTACTGGGCCGTCAGCAAGTGGATGGGCAGCCTCAAGGGCGGTCTCGCCATGGTGACTGTGGCGGCCTGTTCCGGATTCGCCGCCATTTGCGGCTCCAGCGTCGCCTGCGCGGCGACCATGGGCGTGGTTGCGCTTCCGGAAATGAGAAAATATAAATATTCCAATGCGCTGGCTACTGGAGCCATTGCCGCCGGCGGCACCATCGGCATTATGATTCCGCCCAGCACCGTGATGGTGCTTTACGGCATCATCACGGAACAGAGCATCGGTTCGTTGTTTATGGCCGGTTTTCTTCCCGGCATCTTGCAGGCCGTGCTCTACATGATGACCATCGCCATTCTCGTCCACCGCAATCCTGAACTCGGCCCGCGGGGCGAAGCCTGTTCTCTCCGGGAAAAGGTGCACGCCGTCGGCAGAGTGTGGGGCGTGCTTACCCTGTTCGCCGTGGTTATCGGCGGCCTTTACGCGGGCATCTTTACCCCCAATGAGGCCGCGGGCATCGGAGCGTTCGGAGCGTTTTTGCTCAGCTTTTTCAAAAAGCAGATGAGCTGGAAAATCTTTACGAACAGCCTGACGGAATCCGTCAAGACCACGGGCATGTGCTACATGATCCTGCTGGGCGCCATGTTCTTCGGATATTTCCTGGCCGTGAGCCGCGTGCCCAATGAGCTGGCGACCCTTATTCTCGATCTTCACGTCAACGCCTATGTCGTTCTGGTGTCCATTCTGCTCATCATGATTCTGCTGGGCTGCTTCATGGACTCCATGGCCATCGTTCTGCTTACCGTGCCGATTTTCTTCCCCGTGGTGCAGCAGCTGAATCTGGATCCCATCTGGTTCGGCATCCTGGTCGTCAAGGTGACGGAAATGGGCCTCATCACGCCGCCCGTGGGCCTGAACCTCTTTGTCATCAAGGGCATCGCGGGCAATTCCACCCCCATACAGACGGTTTTCCGCGGGGCCATGCCGTTCGTGCTGGCGGACGTGGTGCATATCTCCCTGCTTATCATCTTTCCTCAGATCTCTCTGTTCCTGCCGTCGCTGCTGTCCTGACGAAAACGGACGGAGATTCCTCTCCGTCCCTGCCTGATCGGCCGGAACTTTTCCCTCATCAGATTCTCACCATCGACCTGTGTCCCTTTATCACGGGGTCTACGGTCGCGCCGTAAAAGGAGTGCCTTATGATTCGTTCCCTCGACCAAGAAAAATGCATCGGCTGCGGAACCTGCATGAAGAGTTGTCCGCTGGATGTGTTCCGCGTTCACGCCTTGCCGGCCGTCGCTTCCCCCTGTTCCGCGGCCTGCCCCATTCATAACAACATACGCGGGTATCACGCCGCGTTGCAGCTGGGATCGGTCGAGCAAGCCGTGGCGCTCAGCTGGAAAAGCAATCCGCTTGCCGCCGTGACGGGACGCGTGTGCCCTCATTTCTGCGAGGCCAAGTGCTCCCGCAACAGCGTGGACAGCGCGGTCAACATTGGAGGCATCGAGCGTTTTCTCGGCGATAGGGCGTTGGAAGCTCCAACCGAGCCTGTGAAGAAAAAACATGTCGCGCCGGTGGCCGTTGTGGGCTCCGGCCCCGCGGGACTGACCTGCGCCGCCGAGCTGGCCCGCGAAGGTTTTTCCGTGACGGTGTTCGAAGCCCAGGAGGAGCCCGGCGGCATGCTGCGCTACGGCATTCCCGAATATCGCCTGCCCGCTGAAGTGCTGACGAAGCTCATTGAAAAGCTTCACGCCATGGGCGTTCATTTCCGCTGCGGCCAGAGATTGGGGTCGGATTTTCAGCTGGAGCAGCTGAAAAAGCAGGGCTACAAGGCCGTGATGCTCGGTCTTGGCGCGGGCGTCGCCCGCCGCAGCCCGGCGGAAGGCGCGGATGGAGCTCAGGTCATGTACGGGTTGGAATTTCTTCAGGCCGTGCGCACGAGAACCATTCGCGAGGTTTCCGGGAAAGCCCTGGTGGTCGGCGGCGGCGACGTGGCCATGGACGTGGCGCAGAGTCTGGCGCGTCTCGGCGCGGAATCTGTTCTGGTGGCCTCGTTGGAATCCGAAGGGGAAATGCCGGCGTTCCGGCACAACATTGAAGACGCTCGTCGTCTCGGCGTGCGGTTCAGCCCTTCCTCTTCCGTGCGGAAAATCGTTCGCGACGGCGACCGCATCGCGGAAATAGACATGATGCGTTGCGCTTCCGTGTTTGACGCGCAGGGGCGTTTTGCTCCCGTGATGGATGAGGCGACGACCTGGACGGAAAACGCGGATCTCGTCGTGTTCGCCATCGGTCAGGCCTGCGATCTGACGGGCGTGCCTCAGGACGTGCTGACGCGCAGGGGCATGGCCGCCGACGACGTGACGGGGCAGACCGCCATCCCCTGGATTTTCGCCGCCGGCGACGCGGTGACGGGCCCCAGTTCCGTGGCTTCGGCCGTGGGCGGAGGCAAGCGCGCCGCCAACGGCATTCTGACGTACCTGCGCGGCGGCGACATGAGTCTGCTCAAGGCGTGGGACATGCCCGTCACGCCGGAACTGGAATCTCCGGAAAAACACAAGCGCGTCACGAGGGAGGAGGGGCGTCTTCTTCCCGCGGCGTCCGAGGACGGCCACTTCATGGAGCTGTACGCCGGCCTGCGGCATGAGCAGGTTCTGGGGGAAAGTTTCCGCTGTCTGACCTGCGGATCCAAGGCGAACATCGAGCATCCCGACGACTGCATGACCTGTTTCGGTTGCGAGATGGGGTGCCCCACGGGCGCCATTTACGTGGATCCCATCAAGGAAGACTGGCCCAAGGCTCTCGCCCCTCTGCCTGAGTCCGATTGAGGCCGCTTTTCGGCCTGAGCGTTTCCCGCGGAAAATTTTCGGGGAGCGAGGGCCTCGACGGAACTTATCCTGCGCTGAACGCGTTTCGGCGGCGCCAACACCAATCACGAAGTGGAGAATTTTTATGATATACGGCTCTCTTGACAAACTGGGGCATGTCTTTCAGACGGACGTCCTTATTCTCGGCGGAGGCATGGCCGGCCTGTGGGCCGCGCTGAAGGCCTCGAAGTACACCAAAAACGTCATGATTGTCGACAAAGGACCGTTCAAGCGCGGCGGTCAGGGATCCATGTGCGGCGGCGACATGGTGGTCTGGGATCCCGAAGACGACATTGAAAACTGGGTGAAGGAGCTGACCTATTATTTTGAAGGACTCGTCGAACAGGACGTTCTTGAATGTTTGATGAAGCGTTCCCTGCAATGCATGCGGGAATATGAAGAAATGGGGCACAAGTTTGCCCTTGACGAGAACGGAAAGCTCAGACGCGTCTATCAGCGGGGCTTGAAGCATATCGGCAGCGTGCTTTCCCGTCCGTTCGGCACGGGGGGCAAGAGTCTCATCCAGCACCTTGTGGCGGAACTGGAAAAAACGGACGTTCGGCTGCTGCCTGGCATACAGATCACGGACATGCTCATGAAGGACGGACGTTTCGCCGGTCTTGCGGGGTTCCACACGCGCAGCGCGGAATTTTACGTCATCAAGGCCAAGTCGCTCATCATCGCCACGGGCAACTCCAGCTGGAAGGCCAGCTACGGCACCAACACCTGCACGGGCGAAACGTTCGGCATGGCGCTGCGCGCCGGAGTCAAGCTCCGCAACTTTGAATTCCTCAAGGTCTGGAACGTGCCGGCGAAGTTCTGCTGGGAAGGGCAGACCATGCTTTTGCCGCTGGGTGCGCGTTTTTCAAACGCCGAGGGCGAAGACTTCATGAGTCGTTACTCGCCGACGCTCGGCGCCAAGCTGGATCCGCACTTCAACACCAGAGCCATGGTGGAAGAGTACCGCGCCGGGCGCGCGCCGCTGTTCTTCGACGTCAGCAAGATGCCCGAAGAAAACATTCGTCTTCTGACCCCCACCGTGGGCTGGATGAAGATCAATTACGAACGCCTTTGCAAGATGGGGCTTGATCTGTTCAAGGACAAGGTGGAATGGATGCCTCAGGTGGACTACGCCATCGGCGGCATTGACACGGATATCCATGGCCAGACCTGCGTTCCCGGCGTGTTCGCCGCGGGACGCGCCCGCAATCTGGAATCCGGACTCTATCTCGGCGGATGGGCCGTGTCAGGCACGGCCACGACCGGCAGCATCGCCGGAGAGAACGCCGGCCAGTACGCCGCGTCTCTGGATTACCAGTATGAGCCGGACTATGGCGAAGTCGCCGAACTGAAGGCAAAGCGTCTGGCACCGCTCGGCACGGAAGGCATTCCGTACAAGGAAGTGCTGAATGAATTCCGTAAGATCATAGCCCCCTACGACGTGACCATTCTGAAGACGGAAACCGGACTCAGAAGAGCGTTGAAGCGTTTTGAAGAGATTCGCGACGAGCTTTTGCCCAACGTCGGGGCTCCGACGCCGCATTTTCTCACCAAGCGCACGGAACTGTACGGCATCGCGGACACCACGGATCTTTATCTTCACGCCTCTCTGCTGCGCAAGGAATCGCGCGGCAGCCACTATCGGGAAGACTATCCGGACAAGGATCCCGCCAGCCTCGGCTGGTACGTCGCGTCGTGGAAGGACAACGGCATCGTGTGGGATTTCCGTCCCGTTCCTCTGGAAAAGTACAAGTACCATCTGACGTCGTACTACAGCGAAAACTTCATTCCCCTGAGCAAGCAGGGCAAGTAGGGGACGTTCGCCGAAAAGCTCGCCCTAACTGCGCGCCGGGCTGACGAACCGGAAAAGTCTCCCGGCGCGCGTGATTCACAAACAGCGAGAGATTGTGATCGGGCGTCGGCGGAAGGGGCTTCCGTCGACGCCTTGCGTATGCGACTGCCCGAGAACAGACCATGTCCTCCACGCGGACATAAGGAAAGCGTCATGACAGATCTGCGTTTTCAACCCGGCGTTCCGCCCATGCTGGCCGGAGCGGTTCTTTCCGTGCTCAACGGGGTTTTGTACTCCTGGTCCGTGTTCATGCTTCCTCTGGAAGCCGCCGGAGGGTGGACGCGTCCGCAGACGTCGCTGGTATTTACCGTCGCGCTTGTGTTTTTCGGTCTCGGCATGATGTGCGGAGGATTCGTCATCCGCCGCGTGGGTACGCGCGTGACGGCGGCGGTCGGAGGCATGATGCTGGCCGCCGGCTTGACGCTGTCTTCCTGCGCGTCCGCGCCGTGGCAGCTTATTCTTGCCTATGGCGTGACGGCGGGATTCGGCATAGGCATGGCCAACGTGGTTCCCACCGCCGTGGGGGTGAGCTGGTATCCTCACAGGCGCGGGCTTGTCTGCGGCGTCATGGCGTTCAGTCTCGCCTTCGGCACGTTGCTGCTGGGATCAGGGCTGGCGTCGACGCTTATCGGCGTCATGGGAGTGGGACGCACCCTTCAGACGATGGGATTGTTCGTGGCCCTTGCGTCGCTGGCCGCCAGTCTCTTTTTAAAGATGCCGGAACGTCGCGTGGCGGAACGCCGTGAAAGCCGTTCGGCAAAAAGCCTGACCACGCCGCAGATGCTGCGTTCCGTCCGGTTCCGCTTTGTGTGGCTTTGGGATCTGGCCTTGCAGACCGGAGGGCTCATGATCATAGGCCACATCATTCCGTACGCGACGGAAAGCGGCTGTTCTCCGGCGCAGGCTGGTTTCGCCATGGGGTTGTACGCCATGGTCAACGGCGTTGGGAGACTGGTCTTCGGCGCGCTTTTCGACAGAAAGGGCTTTCGTTTTTCCATGGCCGCCGACGCGGTTTGCATGGCCGCAGGGCTTCTCATGCTGACCGTTCTGCCCGAACGCGCGGGGTATGTCGGTCTGCTGGCCGGAGTTTCGACCATAGCGCTGTCTTTTGGCGGCACCATTCCTCAGTTTTCGGCCTACATCGCCCAGAACTTCGGACCGAAACATCTGGAAAGCAACCTTGGCATGACGGCGACGGTGTTCATCATCGCCGGCTTTGCGGGGCCGTTTTTCGGAGGATGCCTGCGGGAGATGACCGGAAGTTATCTGATCGCGTTGGTGGCGGCGTCGCTCATGGCTGTTCCCGGATTCTGGATCGTGTTCAAGATTCCCGAAACCGCAGCGTCGGAATGACGCGGAAAACGTTCCGGCGCGGTGACGCGCGTCGGAGTTCGGATCAGGGCTTTTCCCTGCGGCCCTGATCCTGTTATTTAATGTCTGTCGCTTCAGACGAAGGCGTCCCGCGCGGGGATGTCGGCGCGGTGGTCCGTCGGCGGTGGAGGCGGACGTCACGGCGAAGGGGTTCTCGTCACGCCCAGCTTGCGCATTCTCGCCCTCAAGGTGCTGGGATTCATGTCCAGAAGCTCCGCGGCTCCGCCTTTGCCCGTGATGCGGCCTTCCGTCATATCCAGCACGCGGCGGATATGGGCTTTTTCCATATCTTCCATGCGGAGAGAATCGACGCTGGTCGTTTCGACGTCGCGCGGGAGCGTTTTGGAGGACGCGGAAGAAAACATGCCGGCAAAAAGGTTTCTTCCCACGTCTATGGTGAATTCGTGTTCCTTGGATCCGTCCCAGATGAGCATGGCGCGAACGACCGCGTTCTGCATTTCTCTGATGTTGCCGGGCCAGGGGTATTCGCACAGGCGGCGCATTTCGGACGGGGACAGTTTAGGCGGCATGCCGAAGCCCTGCTTTCTTGACTGCTGGAGGATGAAGAAGTTCAGCAGCACCGGAATGTCTTCGCGCCGTTCTCGGAGCGCGGGAATGTAAATGGGGAAAATGCTCAGGCGATACAGCAGATCGGCGCGAAATTCTTTTTTTTCCACCATTTCGGCCAGATTCCTGTTGGTTGCCGCGATGACGCGCACGTTGACGGGAATTTCAAGGCTGCTGCCCACGCGTTCGATGACCTTTTCCTGAAGCACGCGCAGCAGATGGGCCTGCGCGCTCAGCGGCAATTCGCCGAGCTCGTCCAGCAGCAGAACGCCGGTGTCCGCCAGTTCGAAACAGCCGGGAGTGTCCTTGAGCGCGCCGGTAAAAGCTCCTTTCTGATAGCCGAAGAGTTTGGACTCCACCAAGGAGAGAGGGATACCGCCGCAGTTGATCTTGATGAAGGGGCGCTGACTTCTGCCGGACCCCTTGTAAATCATGTTGGCGACGCCTTCCTTACCCGTTCCCGTTTCTCCAAGAAGAAGCACGGGGATATCTTCCCGGCTTACTTTGTAAAGCAGTTTCAGCACGTTTTGCATGCCGGGCAGGTTGATGAGGCTGAAAAAATCGGAATCGTGCGGAGGTATGGATATGTCCTGCGCGTGAGAACCGTTTTTATTCCAGACGTAAAGAAGGGCGTCCAGAAGCTCGAAAAGGACGGCGACTTCCTTGTCGCCGTAGGCGTCTTTTTTAAACGAAATAAAGCCGATAAGGCCGATGAATCGCTCCGCCACCACTTTACGCAGGAAAAGCAAGGAAAAATCGTTGGTGCTCGCCTCCCGCATATATTTGCGCAGCACGGAAATGGTGATGGTTCCGTAGTCATCCTTGCCGCAGATGCGGACCAGCGTGTCGTGATAGGAGTTGAGAATGATGATGTCCTGTTCTCTGGTAATGGGATAGTTTAATATATTTATGCCCTTGTAGGAGGGCCACAGCTTGTACAGTCGCGTGGAATAGATTCCAGGCTCCATATAAATAAAATGATCGAAGGGAATGACGTCTTGCAGTGCTTTCCCCATTTTTTCTATCAGTTCGTCGGTGTTGGAGCTTTCCACGGCGGCGTTGCGCATCTGTCGCTTGACGTGAGCGTAATCGCGGGAGGTTCCCGAGGGAGGGACGAGGTAGGTCTTCATAGTCGTGATATTTGACGAGAAAGTTTAATATGGTGATTAGATATTGCTATTTTGAGAGACTATCGTCAAGGGGATAAAGGTATCCGCGCATGATGCTTGGCCATTTTATCTTGGCATGTTTTTTGCTTCATTTTTTGTATCTTTCTTTCCTTACGCCAAGATCAAGGAGTCCCCCCTATGAAGAGAGCCAAGAGAGTTTTGCTTGTCGGTATCGACGGTTGTGTGCGCAAACTGGTTGAACAGCATATCGCCGAAGGCATCTGCCCCAACTTCAAGAAGGTGTTTGAAGCCGGCACGAAGAGCCTGAACAGCCTTTGCCCCATGCCCACCATCACGCCGCCCAACTGGGCCA